>CAZZXJ010000160.1:0-11009 GCA_964657905.1 uncultured Stigonema sp. | reverse complement strand
CCACTAACTACTAACGTTATTAATTAAGTTACTGCTAAAGGCTCTTCGTTGATAGCTTGAGGGTCTAGAAAGATTTGTCCAGATGGCTCGTCGTAGCTGTAAATCTCGGCATAACGACCCCAATCAATGGCAGTTTTTAATTGCCGCTCAGCTTCTGCTGGGCTAAAGTGACTTTCTAGGATATCTAAAATCAGTTCTTCGGGAATGCGTTGATTGCGTTTTGCCTGTATGAGGCGATAGATTTGCTGGACTAAGCGAATGTGTTCCAGCAGTTGAGTTCGCACAATTTCTTTACGCTCGTCAATCCCACCAGCGATAAATTCTTTTCCCACTGGGGTGAGGCTGATATCACCTTCTGCCAGTTCAACAAAATTCATCAATTTAGAGGCTTCAACAATTGGTAAAATGTCATCCACTTCGAGTTGCAGTTCTTGCCCCAAACGGTAAAGGTCTGCTTTGGGACGATCCTCCAAAAGTTCCACAAGACCTGCTACGGAGCCAATTCGCACGGGTGGTAAAGATTGATATTTTGTCGGCTCTGGAGTCGGCTCTTGGGGAGAGACAGTAGTAGGTGGTGGTTCACCAATCTCTTCTAGGTCGGGGTTGGTGATGATTTTATAAACCTGATCCACCAAAGCTTGAAAGCTGGGATGTTTGCGATCGCGGTAATGGGGTAACGTAACGGGAAAGTCAGCGCGGATTCTTCCAGGATTACGCCCAAGGACGATAATCCGGTCCGCCAGGATCACTGCCTCTTCAATCCCGTGGGTGACGATTAAAATTGCTTGAGTAGGTATGCGACGCTCCAACCACAAATCTAATAACTCAAAGCGCAAGTTTTCTGCTGTCAGCACATCCAAAGCGGAAAATGGCTCATCCATACACAACAATTCTGGTTCTACGGCTAAAGCTCTGGCAAATCCAACTCGCTGACGCATTCCCCCAGAAAGCTCTTTAGGATAGGCATTTTCAAACCCATCTAGACCGATAATGTCAATCATCCGTAGCGCTTTTTGCCGTCGTCCGTCTGGGGGTTCACCTTTTGCCTTTAAACCCAGTTCCACATTCTCTAGTACTGTTAACCACGGATACAGCGCGAAACTTTGGAAAACAATTGCTACTCCTGGATTTAGTCCTACCAAGGGTCTATTATGGTATATAACTTGACCTTCGCTTGGTGGAATTAACCCCGCTATCATCCGCATTAAGGTAGATTTCCCTGAACCCGAAGGACCTAGCAAAGCGACTATTTCGCCTGAGCGTAACTCCAGGTTTATATTTTCCAAAATGACTATTTGCTGACCATTCGGCTGCTGATAGTATTTGCTGACGCCTTGTAGGGCAATCAATTGTTCAATTGCTGTTTTGATCGCCACGGCTGTTTTTTTCAACCCATGATTATATAGATAGACATACTGAGATTATCTTAAGGCACATGATGAAAAATTTCGACTTTTCGGATCATAACAATTCTTTACCTTAACAATCTGGCTAGGAGTACCCCTAAGTAAACGCTGATCATTCCTAGTATTGCACTCCCAGATCAGTAGAAAGTCGCTGTTAACAATCTGCTATTATGCAGCAGATAGTCTCTAAACCGTAGGTAGAGAAAGTTGTGTTAGCTCCTAAAAACCCTGTTACTACCAAAAAAGGCACCTCTAGGGAAATAATTACTACTTTATCTAGAGCAAAGGTATAAAAGAATCCCATAACGAAACAACGGCTCAGGTTAATAAAAAAAGTTCCGTAGCTTACATCTTGCACCACTGTCAGAAACTGGGTTTCTTGCAAATCAGTAAAGCTGAAACCATTAATTTATCGTTCAGAAACCCAGTTTCTCTACAACGAAACCCTTGCCGCTACTTGCCATGGCAATGACTGCTAAATTTTCATCTGAGATTTAAGGCATTGACCAAGTAATCGATGAGGTAGCTGAAGTATCTCCTTAATTCCTCAGCCGCCTGAGGAGAAACTTGCTCTGAAGACTCCCAATTGCTGATGTGTTTATTTCTGATTAACTTGAATGCATTCAAATATGTCTCCACTGGTGGGTCTTGATGAGTGATAATTCCTTGATACAGTAGACTGGGTTCAATTCCATTCTCTAAGCAGTGTCCCAGTAGTTTCAAGTACTGACGAATGTTACGGCAAAATACTTCTATTTGAGGATGTTGCGGACTCAATAACTCTGAAGCCACTGCTTGCGCCAATTCTAATCGGCAAGTCAATAGCCACTTTCCTGCTTCAAGAGAGGCTGGTCTTTGTGCTTCCAGATTTGGGAATGATGCAGTTAACTTTTCAATTTGTGCTAAGGTTTCTTGAAGTTTGTCTTGTCTTGCTTGAATTTTTACTGCACTAGTATTCTCTTCCGAACACGGCTTTTCATCCTCTAGCTCGCGCATCAACACTTCAACCGTGGGTCTAATGATTTGACTAATATAAATTGTTTGCTTTAGCACCTCCTCTACTTGCTTAGGTAGCTCGTATTTTTTTATATTGTCCAGTTGAGTGTTTGTATCGTCTTTCAAACTGTCGATCTGGACTTGCAAGTATTGTATCATCGACTCTAGACGTTCTTCTGTATTTGGTAGACCTTTAGAAGTCTGTCGTTCTAGAATATCAACTTTTTTTTGCAGAAGTTTGACAGCTGCTTTATTGTGCCAAGGGCTGAGAATAAACTCTAAAAATTCCAGCAGAGTTTTTCCCACCCTCTGGACAACTCCAATTTCGTTTGTGTTCTGCTTCATTAAGTTTCTCCTGGGAGATTATAACTCATCTATCTGATTCGCAAGGGAGCCTCCAAGTTTGGTTAATTGTCTAGAACAGTAAAATCTACAAGTGCCATACGGTAGGCGTGTCTCTCTTTCACGACTGAGCCATACAGTGGTAACAAGCGCTACTCGTCTTTGCGCTTGAGAGGGATAGGTTAGGGTCATCGACTCCAGTAGCCTGGGAACTCGGGCAAGTAGTATTAAATATTTTAGGGTAAAACATTAATTACCCTATTATCGTCTGAATATAGCATAAAAATGCAGGATTTACTTTACATTTTTTTATAAAAATTTCACTAATTTTTTGCTATTGGAAATATATTAATCAGATGTTTTACAATTTTTACTACTTTTATAGGGCTTATAAATGATTTTAAAAAGCGGATAAATTAGGTTTATTGTATTTTTAATTTTCATAATTCCCCTAAAATTTATGGTGAAAAATATGTCATTTTTTGATTTTGGGGAGGTTATCACCTAGATTAATGAGCAATAATCTGATTTTGATTTATATGCTTTTTATGCATTCAAGCAGTGTTGAAAAAATATTTACAGGACTTACGCAGCGATGATTGGTCATTGCGAGCGAAACGTAGTGGAGCGAAGCAATCTCGTCAAGACTGGGATTGCTTCGCAACGCTTGCAATGACAGAAAATACGTTACCTTTGCCTAAGTCCTGATTTATCCTGAAAACTTTAAGCAGCCTATAGAAATTCCAGATTGATGAAGCGTAAAAATACAGTGGCGTACTTGTGGGAATTTTTATCGCAGTAGTAACAAACCTATTTTCCTGGTATCAATTAGATAAGATTGCACTAAGTAGGTGAGTGAAAATAAACATAACGGGCGTTACGAAACGTAAACACGCCTAAAACCTTTACAAATGACTAATCTGACATCTTGCACCTTCGATAGGGAGGGGTAGGTGGGCAGTGCCCACCCTACTAATTCATAAGCTTTTTCGGCTTTGATTTTCGCAACAAGAGAGTGGTGCAAGATATGAGCGGCGATCGCCACTAGCAACATATGAAAGGAACACATTTTTCTCTATTTTTTGAAAGTCTTGCAGGATAAGGGTTCCAAAATGTGTTCCTTAAGAGCCTCTAACTAGCGGACTACGCCACTAGCAACATATGAAAGATGCACATTTTTCTTCACTTTCTGAAAGCCTTGCTGTGTAAGCGTTACAAAATGTGCATCTTAGGAGTAATGACTCAGGCACTTCCAGAAAATAAAATATCCCACCCATAAGCCGAGCAATCGTATCCTTCGTAAGGACGGCTCATATCTTGCACCATCGCCTTGTTGCGAAAATCAAATCGCAAAAACCTTATGATTTCGTAGGGTGGGCACTGCCCACCAGCCCTTATTGAGAAGGTGCAAGATGTCAGGTAAAGAGCGCCCCTACAATTTGGGACAATTTATTTCTTGGTGTTCCCTAATGACTAATGATGACCACAAGCAATAAGGTTTATTTGTGCCGACCTACTTAGCTGCCTAGCGTGCCCAGCCAGTGTGAACAGTCTTGTTGGGGATAGGGTGTAGGGTGTAGGAACCCCATACTTAAAAGTAGGGGTTTGTTTCTCAGGACGCCGTGTTTCTCGTCCTACGGAGATCGAAACACATTTTTATTTGATTTTCATACTTAAAAGCAGGGGCGCCTTCCCCAGACTTCGGGGCTGATTCTGACCCTACACCCCACACCCCACACCCTACCCCCGCCCCGAAGGGGCTTGGTGACCGAATTGGAGCGAAGCGACTTGACGTGCTCAATCCGAGGCAGAATCAGTCGGTACTCTCACTCGCGAAACATACTTAAATGCAGTACGTCAGGCGTGGGAGGCGATTGAAAGTGAGAAACTCATTGAGCGCGATCGCCTGGAACGCTCTTGAACCATAATTCAAGAGGAAGCTGAGAGAAAGTGGCACTTGCTCTTGAAATTCGCCGAACCGGGTATTCGCGTTCAAGACGCCACCAAAGCAGCTTGGGAAGCTTTTACTGCCCCTCGTCCTCGTTCTTAAATCTGAGGCAAGGGATTTTGTAACATATGTAACGGATGAGTTATCTGTGGGACTTACAGATCAACCATCCGTGACTTTGCGTGAGATTATTCCATACTTTTTTATAATAGGAGAGCTTTGATATTGACGAGTCAATCTAGCCCCTACATTAAGAAATAAAACCTATGCGAACTCTCTATTGCGGTGAACTCCGAAAAGAACACATTGGAGAAACTGTCACCTTGTACGGTTGGGTAGACCGTCGCCGCGATCATGGGGGCGTGATATTTTTAGATTTACGCGATCGCTCTGGAATCGTTCAAATTGTCAGCGATCCCCAACGTACGCCAGATTCATACGAACAGGCAAATGCGTTGCGCAATGAATACGTTGTCTTTCTTAGCGGTAGAGTCACGCAACGTCCGGAAGAATCCTTAAATCCTCGCTTACCTACAGGTGAAGTTGAAATCTACGCTGATCGCATTGAATTGCTCAACGCCGTTGGCAAACAGCTGCCTTTCCAAGTTTCCACAGCTGACACCGAGACGGTGCGGGAAGACCTACGGCTAAAGTATCGCTATTTGGATTTGCGGCGCGATCGCATGGCGCGTAACCTACAACTGCGTCATCAGATTGTTAAAGCCATGCGTCGTTACCTAGAAGATGTAGAAGGTTTCATCGAAATTGAAACCCCGGTACTTACCCGTTCCACTCCCGAAGGTGCGCGGGATTTTATCCTACCAAGTCGCGTCAACCCTGGTGAGTGGTTTGCCTTGCCGCAATCACCGCAGCTATTTAAACAGCTGCTAATGGTATCCGGCTTTGACAGATACTATCAAATTGCCCGTTGCTTCCGTGATGAAGACTTACGCGCCGACAGACAACCAGAATTTACCCAGTTGGACATGGAAATGAGCTTCATGTCCCAAGAAGAGATTATCGAACTCAACGAAAAGTTAGTTTGTCATATTTTCAAGACGGTAAAGGGTATTGAGTTACACCGTCCTTTCCCCCGTCTCACTTACGCTGACGGGATGGAGCGTTATGGTAGTGATAAACCTGATACACGCTTTGGGTTGGAACTCGTTAATGTCTCGGATTTAATGAAAGATTGTGGCTTCAAAGTCTTTCGTGAAGCTGTTGCCAATGGTGGTATTGTCAAAATTCTTCCCATTCCCAACGGGAATGAGGTCATTTCTAATGTCCGGATCAAACCAGGCGGTGACTTATTCAAAGAAGCCAGCGAAGTTGGTGCTAAAGGTTTAGCTTACATCCGGGTCAGGGATGATGGTGAAATCGACACCATCGGCGCCATTAAAGACAACCTCACCGAAGAACAAAAACAGGAAATTTTGCACCGGACAAAGGCGCAACCAGGTCATTTGCTGCTATTTGGTGCTGGTGACGCTGCTACTGTTAATAAAACCTTAGACAGGCTTCGCCAAGTTATCGCTAGGGAGTTCGGGTTAATTAATCCAGATAAAATCAACTTGCTCTGGATTACAGATTTTCCAATGTTTGAATGGAATGCCGAGGAAAAGCGTCTAGAAGCGCTACACCACCCCTTCACTGCACCTCATCCTGAGGATTTAAGTGATTTAAAAACGGCAAAAGCGCAAGCATACGACTTGGTGTTCAACGGCTTTGAAGTTGGCGGCGGTAGTCTGCGGATTTATCAGCGATCAATTCAGGAGCAGGTCTTTGATGCCATTGGACTTTCTCGAGAGGAAGCACACAATAAGTTTGGCTTTCTCTTAGAAGCGTTTGAATATGGCACTCCGCCTCATGGTGGTATTGCCTACGGTGTGGATCGTTTGGTGATGTTGCTAGCTGAGGAAGAATCAATTCGGGATGTCATTGCTTTTCCGAAGACGCAACAAGCGCGTTGTTTGTTGACTGATGCGCCTTCAGGAGTGGATGCAAAGCAGATCAAAGATTTGCACGTTGCATCAACTTATAAGCCAAAGTCTTAGTGAAGCTGGCAGGAAGCGATTTTCCTGCCTTCACCGATAAACGAGTCAAATAGGGCAATATTGCATTCATTTCACCTCTGAACTGCTGGCAAATGGAGGGGCTATAGGGCGTCGCCGGCTCCCTTCACCGCCGACGCGATTCGCAGCGTTGTTCACCACTACCTGGAGGTATTTTGGCTGGAATCGTGTACTCCTTTGAGTTGATGGTGAAAATTGCTGTAAGTTACAAATATTGATTCGTAGGAGGAATAAAAAAATACTTAAACTCTTAATTTATACGTAAATTTTTCTGGGGTTTCAGAAGAAATCGCAGTTAAGCTTTGACTTAAAAACTCAGATTAGTTTCTGTAATAATTCTGATAAACCTTTGACATATCTGTCGCAAAAAACCAATATGACAAATCTAAAATGGATTGACAGCGCTGGGTTACAAAAAAAAGTTAAGGCATAAATGCTATTAGTAAATAACTGTAGCCAAAGGCTAAAACAAAGTGGTAGTAAAAGAATCTGTAGATTTTGGTTAGTATTTAACACCTCTAAGTGTGTTCGGTAGTACATTAATATCAAAAATATCAAATCCGAAAAAGATCTTAAATTGTGTAGCAATCTAGACAAGAGAGTTTGTTTTTTCGGCACTTAAAATTACGGAACTTTAAAAAGTCTTTACGAAATCTTTATATGATTGTGTTGTATAAAGAATTAAGGTGAATATGTTTTCAATTATGTTGGATTAATCAGGGATTTTACTGTGATTAAAGATAATTGATCAAAATAAATAATACTTAGAGTGTTGTCACGGAGTTAGGACTTCGATGGTCTTTTTGATCTCAGTTCCTCCAACGTAACCATTTAGTGTTTACTAACCAGGTGGTCGAATTGCAGAGAAGGTGTGACCGAAATCGGAAACGTTCAAAGCGACGGGCTATTTACTGTCCAATTCATGGATGCTACTTAGATAGCGTGAGTCAAAAATATTCATTGTTTGCAGATACCGCCGGACAACTCCAGCAAAGGGGAATCAGCCGACAGAATGCCCGAATGTTAGTGGCGAATCAAACAGCAGTTTCTATAGGAGGGGAATGGTTAGAAGCATTTTGGTGTGACCAGTGTCAAGCAACAAAGTGGTATCATGTCCGAAAGCGCAACGATCAAACTTACGATATATCAGTAGCACCGATGGAACTTTGGCAACAGGCAATCGGGGTAATTAACCCAGATGGAAATCCTTCTGTAGGGGAGTTTACTCGTACACAGGCAAGGATGCTTGCCTATAAAAGCGGGAATATCCCGTTTCAAGGTTAAGCCAGTTGCCGTATAATTGTATCCATCTCGCTCAGTGTATCTAACTAACTATATGGAATCTATAGCAAACTTTGAAGAGATAGATTTGCAAAAACACTTACTTGTTCTGCAACGACGCTGGTTGCCGGCAGCAGGGGTGTTTGTAGCTGTTTTTGGAGTTGCATTTTTGAATGCACTCTCATTGAAACCCACATATAAGGCCGAGGGGAGCTTGTTGATCAGGACAAATCGTACCTCTTCACTAACGGGTTTGGGGGAAGCTATCGGACGGATTGAGTCTTTAGGTAGTACAACTAGTCCGCCAGATACTCAGGCAAGGATAATTCTATCTGTTCCTGTTATTCAAAAAACAATTACAGAACTTAACCTCACAGATAAGCAAGGAAAACCTCTTAAAATCGCTGACTTAACCGGCAAACTTAAGGTAGAAAATGCTAAAGGAACTGATGTTCTGCAAATTTCCTATACTGAAAAAGATCCAGAAGTAGCTGCAAAAGTTGTCAACAAAGTTGTGGAGGTTTACATCAGGAGTAACATAGAGGCAAATCGGGAAGAAACAGTCTCAGCCCGTAAATTTATTCTGGAAGAACTACCAGCGACTGAAACATCTGTAAGAGAAGCGGAGTCAGCCCTACGTAGATTCAAAGAGAGAAATAAAGTCATCGCCCTGGAGCAAGAAGCGGCAGCAGCAGTCACTGAGATTGCCAGGTTAGAAACGCAAATTTCTGAAACCCAAGCGAAACTAGTTGATGCGACGGCTCGCTCACAAAAGTTACAAAATCAGGCTGCCATCGTTTCGCAGCAATCTGTGACCTTTGCCTCATTGAGTCAAATACCTGGAATTCAGCAAGTGCTTGCTCAACTTCAGGAAGCGCAAAGCGAGCTTGTAGTAATGCAAACCCGTTTTCAGGCTCAACACCCTACCGTTGTTAATTTGCAAGAAAGAGTTGCAGCTCTCAATAGGTTACTAGAACAGCGGATACAGCAGTCCACTGGCAGCAATCAGCAAATTTCTAAAATTCCTGAAGGGGATTTACAGATTGGACAACTTCGACAAAAGCTAATTGCAGATTTTGCTCAATCTGAGGTAGAGCGCGTCGGGTTAACAAAACAAATCGCTTCACTGTCTAATAAACAGGTTGCCTACAGAGAAAGAGCAAATGTTTTGCCCAAGCTAGAACAAACCCAGCGGCAGTATGAGCGAAAGTTAAAAGCGTCTCAAACAACTTACGAAAGTCTGTTAACGAAACTGCAAGAAGTCCAAGTAGCAGAAAACCAAAATATTGGAAATGCTCGTGTCATCTCCCCTGCCTTGATACCCGATCAACCCACGGCTTCTCCAAAGAATCTGATTATTGGGGGTGGAGGAATTCTCGGTATTGCGCTTGGTGTCATAGCTGCCTTCGCTTTAGATTTGAGCGATCGCTCGGTTAAGACGCTTAAAGAAGCTAAGGATCTGTTCCAATACACTCCACTGGGGGTGATTCCTTCAGTAAGTAGGAGTAATTCTTGGGGAGAAGTAGATAGACCCGTTTCCCACAGGCTTGGCTCTGACATTGCTCAGTTTCCAGTTGGTGACGCATACCAAATGCTGCAAGCAAACTTGAAGTTCCTGAGTTCGGACAAAAAGCTCAAAGCGATCGCAGTCACAAGTTCCGTGTCCAAAGAGGGAAAATCTGAAGTTTCTGCTAATTTAGCTGTGGCAATGGCTGAAGTAGGGCATCGGGTGTTGCTGGTAGATGCAGATATGCGTCATCCTTCACAGCATCATATTTGGGGACTGACAAATGCAGTCGGTTTAAGTAATGTCATGGTTGACGAAGTTAGTATTGAGACTGCGGTGCAGGCAGTGATGTCCAACTTATATGTTCTACCCTGTGGTATGATACCCCCGAACCCAGTGGCACTGCTAGATTCCAAGCGAATGGCTGCATTAGTTGCCACCTTTATCAGAAATTACGATTTTGTAATTTTCGATACTCCTGCCCTTGCAGGGACAGCAGATGCTTCTGTTTTGGGTAAGTTGGCTGATGGGATCTTACTAGTCGTTCGTCCAGGAGTGCTTGACATTGCCAGTGCCAATGCTGCTAAAGAATTTTTGACTCACTCAGGTCAAAATGTTTTGGGCATGGTGATTAACAGTGTGAATGTCAAACGCGAACCTGACAGCTACTTCTACTACACAAGAGAACAAGGTGGGAATGGTTTTGGATCTCGAAGCTCTATACGTGTGAGACAAAATTTATTAGGGGCTATTGGTAGGCGCGGTAAATGAACACCAGAGAACTCATCATTGAGGCGGGTCGGAGTGAGAGTCAATACTGGAAAGACCTATGGAAATATTGATTATTATATTAGTTATTCTACTTTTTGACATGGAGCTATATATTGGGTTTGATGAAATAGTTTAGTTTGCAGAAATTGAAAAGTTTTTAGATACGCGAGTGAAGCGCTAGTTGTCTGGCATGTACGTTTAGCTTTCGCCGTAGCTGCTCACCTTGTTACGGAGATTTGATAGTATATGAAGTATTAGCAATAGGAAATGCAACTTTTCAGAAAAAGTGCTTTTTGCAAAATACAATTGATATTGTTCAACTATAATATGTGGATAATTTAAATTTATTAACAGCCATTAATCAAAAAAAAGTATTTGTAGAACCTGAATATATATTTTTAATAATTAAATCTCACAGGGATGCAAAAAAATATAAGGAGTTTTTGCTGACTATATTTTAATTTATTTTGTTGGGCTATAGAATATAATATCTTCTGACAGACTTAGAACGCACATTTAAGATTGGTCAGAATGAGCAAAATATAATTATGAAAAAGAAAAAAAGCGAAGCATCTTTACTACAGAGCAAGTGCATTTATGCATGGGGACGCGCTTTTATGCGGGAAGCACAGCCACACCCCATTTTTGCTCGTAATAATTACGAATTACGAATTATCAATTACGAA
>CAZZXJ010000159.1:0-11064 GCA_964657905.1 uncultured Stigonema sp. | reverse complement strand
TACGGGGGTTGAGTTTTAAACCTGTCAAATCCTGTCAAGGAGTGAATCCCTAGAGGTTGGCGTAATCTTGCCGTAATCTTGCCTAAATTTTAAATGCAAGCCCGCGGCGCAGTGACGCCAGTTTTTTTGAAGGCTTGCGGGGCATAGGTTCCAAGAGTTTTATAAGTGGGTGAACTAGGATTCGAACCTAGAACCAATGGATTAAGAGTCCACTGCTCAGCCGTTGAGCTTCTCACCCAATAAAACATGATACTAAATTTTTTACGCAGCCGCCACTATTTCTTTTTTTGTCTTCGTTGTTTATTCACCGGATTGAATAATCGCTCCCAGCGACTAAACACTTGGGAAGAAAGCAGGGTCAGGAATAAATAAACCAGGGCGACAGTGGCGTAAATCTCAAACGAGCGATAGTTTTCCGCTACAACTAGCTGCCCCTTGCGGAACAACTCTTCAAACCCAATGACAGCGACTAAGCTGGTGTCTTTGAGCAGGCTAATGAACTCATTGCCCAGAGGTGGTAGAATCCGACGGAGGGCTTGAGGAAAGATCACAAAGCGCATCGTTTGCACTGAACTCAAGCCCAGTGATTGGGAAGCTTCTACTTGCCCAGGCTCAATTGATTGGATGCCAGCCCGGACAATTTCAGCTATGTAGGCAGCGCTATTGAGACTCAATGCGATCACCGCTGCTGCCAGACGATTTAAGGTGAAGGTGAAACCACAATTTTGGGCTAAAGCAGGCAATCCAAAGTAAATCATAAAAATCTGCACCAGCAACGGTGTCCCCCGGAAGAAATCTACATACGCCCTAGCACAAAAGCGCAAAGGCGGAGCAGCTTGTAGGCGAACAATCCCAATCACTGAACCCCCAATCATACCCAGCAATGCCGAGAGTGCTGTGAGTTCAAGTGTCACTAAAGTCCCACTCAGCAAGGCGGGTAGTGACTTCAAGATAATGCTTAGTGAGGTAAATAGCTGGGATATGCCTTTTTTTGTAGTCTGGTTTTCAATGGGTGATTTTTCTGGGAGTTGTGGCGGCTGCATACCAAACCACTTTTGGTAAATTTGGGCGTAAGTGCCATTTTTCAGCACCGTTGCCAGACCCTGGTTCAGGAGATCCAAGTTGGGCGAGCCAATGGGTGTAGGAATGCCATAAAATTCTTCTGTCAGCAGACTACTGACCACTTTGAGTCCCTTAAGGTTACCGCTCTTTATGCCGTATACGAGAACCACCTGATCGTTAAGAACGGCATCGACATTGCCGTTGAGTAATGCCTGAAGGGTTAAGGGTGAATCATTAAAAGTGCGAACTTGAGATCCAGGAAGACTTTTAGCCTTCAGTGCGCCCGTTGTCCCGATTTGCACACCAATGGTCTTGTTCTTAAGACTGTCGAAATTGGTAATGTTTTGATTGTCTGTGCGGGTGGCGATCGCTACGCCCGATTTGAAGTAAGGGCGCGAGAAGGAAATTGTCTTCACCCGTTGAGCAGTAATTGCCATAGCCGCAACTGCCGCATCTACAGTTTGCGTCTGCAATGCTGGAATCATACCAGCAAAGGGCAGATTTTGATACTTAACTTGAAAGCCAGCTGATGAGGCGATCGCATTCATCAAGTCAATGTCAAAGCCCTGCAACTCACCAGTTGCAGATTGAAACTCGAAAGGTGGAAACGTCGGTTCTGTGGCAACTTTAAGTGTTTTACCAGGGGTAGTGGAACCAGAGGTGAAACTACAACTTGAAAGCAGAAGTAGACAGCTTAAGCCAAGAACTAGCTGACGTAGCCAACGAATAATAGTCAATCCAGCCATATTCTTTAGATCTCTCTTAATCTCTCCATCCCCTTCAAAGGATAATTGCTCATCCCTTAAGGTGATAAATTTTGAGAGAACAAATTGTATACAAAAAACGGGGTTAACGAAAACGATTTTTTGACCAATTAAGCATGATTTCTGCGCTAAAGCTCACTTTTCTTAACCTGTCACACATGAAGGAGAGGCAATAAATGTCCAACTTGCCCAATATGTTCCAGTGAACTTACTTGAATAGTCAGTAGAGGCATCCTCAACAAACCAGTCAGGAATCACTTTTTGCTGTCCAATTTTTTTTTCCAAGCCGATCTGTAGGGAGATATTCTCGTAAACAATGTTTGCCTTCGCCGTTTCCAGCATTTTTTCTACTAACTTTTGTAGCCATTCCGCTCGAACAAACAGACTATGATCTGGATGGTTGCCATAATTAAATCCTACCATTAGGACCAAATATCCTTTGTCACTTATTATCTTGTCCAGACAAAATTGAATAATTTCCTGCTCATCCTTGTGTTGTTCGCTTTCCTTATCAACCGTATGATATATCATCCCGCATAGTACCACTGCATCAAACTTTCTATTTTCTTTAGCAAATTTCCGCAGAAATACCCATAAGTCCTGGCACACAAAGGTTCTGTTGGGGTATAGGTTTGAACAGTATTTAATGGAATATTCACTGTGATCTACGCCAACGTAGTCGCATCCAGAAGGTAGATATTTGAGCAAAGCCCCATTCCCACACCCCAGATCCAACAAAGAGAATGACCTTTCTTTAAAAGCATCCTCTAGAAAATGAATTGGTAGTGTATAGCGTGTAGCATTTTCCGGCTGTTCCAAGTAGGAATAATAGTCTGATTGAAAACGTTCTTCTTCAGACATTTTGCGTTCAGGGTAATTATCTTCCATATCATCAGAATGTTAAATGAATAACGAGGTTAGCGGTTGGGCACATAGGATTTTTGGCATTTTTGGCGGCATTAACAACTATTTAACGCACTGAATGCTAACCATAAGCCCAGAGGAAATTTTACCAAAATTGACCCTCTTGCCTCACCATATCAGGAACCACTTGGCTACCTACTATAGATTGATGTTATTGATCAGCGCTAAATTACAACATTTCCTCCCACAATGGAAAGCCAGCACCTGAAGATTAAACTCATACCACCCCTACAAGGAGTGGCATTCGGGCCCCTTTTCTTTGATTTGTGTCAAGCATTCCCAGCCTCAGTCTGGGAACGAGATGAAGTGGAATAGCTTTAAAATCTTTCTATTCCTTCCAAGTGCTTGGCAGTCTCACCCATAGCTTTTGCTGCTTCACCGCAAGTGCGCGGTGTGGGGAAAATCTTTCCTGGATTTGCTAAACCTTTGGGATTGAAAGCTTGTCTTACGGATTGCATAGTTTCTAAATCAGTTGGAGTAAACATCTCTGGCATGTAGCATTTCTTATCTGCACCAACGCCATGTTCACCAGAAATACTCCCGCCCACTTTTACGCAAAGCTTGAGAATTTCTCCCCCGACTTCTTCCACTTTCTCTAATGCTCCAGGTACAGAATTATCGTAGAGAATCAGTGGGTGAAGATTGCCATCGCCAGCGTGAAAGACATTGGCAATGCGATAACCGGATTTCTGACTTAAGGCTTCAATTTCACTTAGTACGTAAGACAACTGAGTACGCGGAATGACGCCATCTTGTACATAATAATCTGGACTTACGTGTCCGGCTGCAGCAAAAGCTGCTTTGCGTCCTTTCCACAATTTCAAGCGCTGTTCGGGGTCACTTGCAATAGTAATATTACGCGCACCATTATTTTTACAAATTTCTGCAACGCGCTGTTTATTTGTCGCAACTTCTACAGCCATGCCATCTATTTCTATTAGCAGAATAGCAGCAGCATCACGGGGGTAACAATTTGTGCAAACTACATCTTCAACAGCATTGATGCTGAGGTTATCCATGATTTCCATACCACCGGGAATAATTCCGGCGCTGATGATATCGGAAACACTTGCCCCTGCTGCTTCAATGTTGGTAAAATCTGCTAAAAGTACGCAAATTGATTCAGCACTTTTGAGAATTCGCAGAGTAATTTCTGTAGCAATTCCCAGAGTCCCTTCGGAACCAACAAATATACCTGTTAAATCATAACCAGGCATTTCCGGAATTTGTCCGCCCACATCGACAATCGAACCATCGGGAAGGACGAGTTTTAATCCCAAAACGTGGTTAGTCGTGACACCGTACTTCAAGCAATGCACCCCTCCAGAGTTTTCGGCTACATTGCCACCAATAGAGCAGATGATTTGGCTGGAGGGGTCAGGAGCGTAGTAAAATCCAGCACCACTCACAGTTTGTGTTACCCAGTTGTTAATGACTCCTGGTTGCACAACAACGCGCTGATTTTCTAAGTCAACGCTGAGTATTTGCCGCATTAATGAAGTGACAATTAAAACGCAATTTTCTATTGGCAAAGCCCCACCTGATAAACCAGTACCAGATCCGCGTGCGATAAAGGGGATGGAGTGGCGATCGCATATCTTCACCAACTCAGCGACTTGTTCTGTTGTTCTTGGTAGCGCCACCACAGCCGGACGTTGGCGATAGCTAGTGAGTCCATCACACTCATAAGTGATCAGTTCCTCGCGGCGTTGCACCACACCATTTTTGCCAACGACAGCTTCAAATTGTTTGATGATGGGTTTCCAGTTGCGTTGTTTTTTATCTTGGGTAAGCATGGATGGTTCCAGTTGAAGGTGGATATTTAAACTTAATTTGATAAATTGGGTGAACTTACAAGCTGTTCAAAGTTGAAATAATTTCCTCAGATAATTTTAAAGCCATTAGTGTAATACCAGCTAATTCAGGAAATTTATCAACATAATCTGCTTATTTACGATATACTTTTAACCGAGACAATTTATCTGCAATTGATTGACGCACTAAATCACAACTAAGCTCAAATTGCTGGCTAACATATCTGTGAGCATTACCTGTTGTCGGAATTAAATATCCCTCTTGATCCAATACTACTCGGTTAAGGTTTTTTTGATGGGAATTCTGGTTGTAGAGACAAGGGTTATCGCGTCTCTACAAGGTTTCGCGTTCAGGGTAATTATCTTAACCGAGCAGTATTGCCTCTTGATCGGGCAGATAACGTGACGTTGCAGCATCAACCTAGCCACTATAGGCTCACACACTAATCAATCTCCTCTAAATACTGTTCAATGTAGAAATTATCTCTTCAGCTAAACTTATAGATGCTGTGGTGAAACTAGATAAACCGGGGAAGAAAGCAACATAATCAGCTTGGTTCCGAAACAAGCGCAACCGCTTCAATTTACGTCCTACTGATTTATGCACTGAATCAGGATTAAGCAGAAATTGATCGCTAACATATGTGTGAGCGTTACCTGTTGTCGGAATAGAATATCCCTCTCTATCCTGCAAGTGATTTTTTGCCAACTTGAAAGCGGCATAATAAGCTAGATGGATGATTACTATTGTTGCAAAAATTACGGTCAAGCGGGAGCAGGGAGATTTGCACCTCAAGCCTTACCACATAAAATCACCTCTCGTGTCGATATAGCGTTCCTCTTCTCCAACCTTAACCCGTGCCATTGCGTTGGAAAAGCTGTCTGCTTCATCAAACTGTGGCTGGATTACCACTTGCCCCCTGTTTGGTTAATATACCCCCATTTTTCATTAATCTTGACGGCTGCCATCTCTTGAGAAAAGCTGCGAACATAATCCATCCAACTTTGGCTTGATGACCTCCTGCCCTTTCTCGTCTTTGTAGCCCCACTTACCCCCCTCTTGGAATGGAATTAAGCTACCAACCATTTAGTTTGCCTACCTTTAATTGTGAAGATGCTACACAAAGTTATAACGTCTTTTTTAGCACAAACAAATAATAGAGAAATTCGTATATACACGGTCAAAACCTGCTAAAGCACCCTTTCCTCCCCCAATCTACTAACCTATAAATAGCGCTTTCAAGTGGTAGGTAAACTCATGGTTGAACAACTTTTAATCAATGATGATGATTACTATGTGCCAGATGCCAATCTGCTAGTTACTGAAGATGACACGCCTGTGGATAATTTCGCTTCTGAAAAACAACAACGCCTTTTAGTCGGTTCTCTTTACAGTTCTTTACAAGAGCAGGCTTTTTTAGCAGCAGCTAATATCGGGATTTACTACACGGATCTTCAACCTGCTATTGTACCCGATGTCTTCCTCAGCTTTGATGTCCAAGTGCCGCAAAATTGGTGGTCAAAGCAAAACCGTTGTTACATGGTTTGGAAGTTTGGCAAACCTCCAGAAGTGGTGATTGAAATTGTCTCCAATAAAGAAGGTGATGAACTGGGGAAAAAACTGAAAATTTATGAGCATATGCGGGTTAGTTACTATATTGTATATGACCCTAGTCAGCAATTAGGAGAGCAAGTGCTGCGTATCTATGAATATAGGGGAAGACGCTACTTTGAAACGAAAGAAACTTGGCTAGAGCAAGTAGGGTTAGGTCTTACCTTATGGGAAGGTGAATTTGAAGGAAGGCAGGATGTTTGGTTGCGCTGGTGTTATCAGGATGATAATGTTCTACCTACTGGCGATGAACGGGCTGAACAAGCTGAACAACGTGCTGATCACGCTGAAGAACGTGCCCAACAGGCTGAAGGACGCGCTCAATTATTAGCAGAAAGACTGCGAGATATGGGAATTGATCCTGACACCCTGTCTTGACGCGATTCCCCTCAAGACAAAATGTTGATAAACTCCTGTACACGATGCCAAACTTTCTCTATTAAATCAGGATGCTCGGCATCAAACCATTCAATTTGAGGATATGCTTTAAACCAACTGCGTTGTCGCTTGGCAAATTGCCGCGTATGTAAAACCGTTAATTCTTTAGCTTCGTTTAAAGAGATATCCCCTGCCAAATATTGCTTGATTTCTTGATATCCCAAAGTATTTAGCAAAGGTAAATCAGAACCGTATTTCTGGCAAAGATACTCCACCTCAGCTACGAAGCCATCTGCGATCATCTTCTCTGTACGCTGGGCAATGCGGCTGGTGAGGTCAGCAGAATCACAATCTAAACCTATTTGCAGAATTGGATAATTTGGGGGGTTCTCTCCTTGCTGCTCGGAAATCGGGCGACCAGTGACATAAAATACCTCCAATGCTCTTAAAGTTCGCACTGAATCGTGGGGATGAATCTTTTTTGCCGCAACAGCGTCAACTTGTTGCAGCATGGCATAAAGTTGTGTTTGTCCCAAAGATTCCAGTTGCGATCGCAATTCATAAAGCGGTGCAACTCTGGGAATCTTCATTCCCTGTGTTACGGAGCGTATGTATAAACCAGTACCACCAACTAGGAAGAGTGGGGGAGTGGGGGGAGATGTTGCTCCCTTATCTCCCTCATCTTCCCCTACTCCCCCTTGTCCTATGGTGGTTCGGGAAGTAATTAAGGCTTGCGCTTGCTCCTGGTATTCTGCCACTGTCATGGTGTCTGTGGGATTGCAGACATCAATTAAATAGTGTGGTATCAACTTTTGTTCAGCTGCTGTTGGCTTAGCCGTACCAATATCAAACTCGCGGTACACTTGACGGGAATCTGCACTCACAATCACAGAACCCAAGCGCATAGCCAAAATAGATGCTAACCCCGACTTACCTGTCGCCGTTGCCCCACAAATCACAATTAATTTAGTCATTTGTTAGTTGTTAGTTGTTAATTGTCAAAAAGTACCACTAACTACTAACTACTAACCACTAACAATCTTATAACGGGTATATACCCTTAAAAAAGTTCTCTTCAAATTGCCCTAGGGTCGCCATTAAGGCTTTTGTGTTAGAATTCTTGAGTGTTTTTAACTTTGTTCGCCTTTTGGGCGACTTCAACCCCAGTAAACAGGAGAATTTTCATGACGAGTAGTTACAGTGCCGCTCAGATTCAAGTTCTGGAAGGTCTGGAACCCGTCCGCAAAAGACCGGGGATGTACATTGGTACTACCGGTCCGCGAGGACTCCACCATTTAGTTTACGAGGTGGTAGACAACTCCATTGATGAGGCTTTGGCGGGTTACTGCACTCATGTGGAGGTGGATCTCAACGCTGATGGTTCTGTTACTGTAACAGATGATGGTCGGGGTATTCCTACCGATATTCACCCCCAAACAGGGAAATCGGCATTGGAAACAGTGTTAACCGTACTACATGCTGGCGGTAAATTTGGCAGTGGCGGTTACAAAGTTTCTGGAGGATTGCATGGAGTTGGTGTTTCCGTCGTAAATGCCCTCTCAGAGAAGATAGAAGTTACAGTGTGGCGAGATAAAAAGGTTCATGTTCAACGGTATGAACGAGGTATTCCCGTCACAGAACTGGAAGCAAAGCCTTATAAAGAAGAGCGCACGGGAACTTCTGTCACCTTCAAACCAGACCATCAAATTTTCACTACTGACACAGAGTTTGACTATACTACTTTATCAAGTCGTTTGCGGGAATTAGCGTATCTCAATGCAGGCGTCAAAATTACGTTTACCGACAACCGTTTGGAACTACTCAAAAGTGGTACACCTAGGGTAGAAACCTATGAGTACAAAGGCGGGATTCAGGAATACATTGCCTACTTGAACAGCGACAAGCAGGCACTGCATGAAGAAATTATCTTTGTCGCCGGAGAACGCAACAACGTACAAGTGGAAGTTGCCTTACAGTGGTGTACTGATGCCTACACAGACAATCTATTGGGCTTTGCCAATAATATTCGCACGGTTGATGGTGGTACGCACTTAGAAGGTTTGAAGGCGGTTTTGACTCGGACATTGAATGCGGTCGCTCGTAAGCGCAACAAAATTAAAGAAAATGAACCCAACCTCAGCGGCGAACACGTCCGCGAAGGTCTGACTGGCGTTATTTCCGTCAAAGTTCCAGATCCAGAATTTGAAGGGCAAACCAAAACTAAACTTGGTAACACTGAAGTCCGGGGAATTGTGGATTCTCTGGTGGGAGAAGCTCTCACCGAGTATTTAGAATTTCGCCCCCCTATCGCCGACGCCATTTTAGATAAAGCCATTCAAGCCTTTAAAGCAGCAGAAGCCGCCCGTCATGCACGGGAGTTAGTGCGTCGCAAATCAGTGCTGGAATCTTCGCCACTACCTGGAAAATTGGCAGATTGCAGTACTAGAGATCCTAAGGAATCAGAAATATACCTCGTGGAAGGAGACTCCGCAGGTGGAAGTGCCAAACAAGGACGCGATCGCAGATTCCAAGCCATTCTTCCCCTCCGCGGTAAAATCCTCAACATTGAGAAAACCGACGACGCCAAAATCTACAAAAATAACGAGATCCAATCACTGATCACGGCACTTGGTTTGGGTGTTAAGGGCGAGGAATTCGATGCTTCCCAGCTACGTTATCACCGCATAATAATTATGACTGACGCTGACGTAGATGGAGCGCACATCAGTACACTGTTGTTAACTTTCTTCTATCGCTACCAACGCGCACTGATCGAACAGGGTTATATTTATATTGCCTGTCCGCCATTATTTAAAGTAGAAAGAGGACGCAATCATTACTATTGCTATAGCGAGCGCGAACTGCAAAACCTCATCAGACACGAGTTTCCCGACAACGCCAACTACACTATCCAACGGTTCAAAGGTTTGGGTGAAATGATGCCCAAACAACTCTGGGAGACTACCATGAATCCAGAAACCCGTAGCCTGAAAAAGGTGGAAATTGAGGATTCGGCAGAAGCTGATCGCATTTTCACGATTTTGATGGGCGATCGCGTTGCACCCCGACGCGAATTCATCGAAACCTATGGTTCTAAACTCAACCTTATGGATTTAGATATCTAAGTAGTTTGGTATACATAAACGTAGGTAATAGGGAGAAGGCATGGGGGCATCACCGAGCAGTACGTCCTTTGTATTTCCGTACTGAAGAAACTGCGATTCGTCTCTTGCGCGGTGCTAATGACGGCAGGAGCGCCCGCTCTCACGGCGACTGGCCTCACAGGGGAGGCTGGTTCTCCCTGTGGAAGCAACTGCCTCTACTCGATCCGACGGCAGTTGCTACTGACCTACGCGACTCCACCATAGGGCAATTTTTCTCCATCCCTGATGCAGTGGTCAAAAATTTTGCATTCATCACTATGCAATTTTGCACTCCTTAGGCTAATATCTATAATCTTGACTGTCAAATCCTTTTTAAATTGATTAAAATATCGTTGTATACAATAAGAAAGGTTTGTCAAGTTTCATAGGGTTGAAATTTCAGTAGTGCGCTAACGTAAGATTAAGACCAAATTGGTTAAATCATCATTGTTGGTTTTGCCAGGGTTAAGTGCCTTCTTAGAAGCACCACTCTTTAGTTCAAATAAGAGTGCTTGTACGTGTCTACTCTAAGAAAGCATAACGCTACCCAATAAAAGGCGTCTAATAAAGGGATTTCTCCCTATGGCTAACTTAATCTCCCCCAGTCAGTCACTTATGAAGAAAATGTAAAAATGGGTACACTAAACTTTCTCGTTTGAGGTTACAGAAGATGCGCTGTTTCTAAGTAATTGTGATTGTGCATAATACCGACAATCAGACACAGACAGGTGTACCCAACTTTGAATTTCATGACAATCAAGTGCAATTCCAAAAAGGTTTGGACAAAACCTAGGGTATGACTACCGTTTTCAATGTCTTTTTGGTAAAGATGGCTTGATTTTATTTAATGAATTCATGATCACCACACGAAAAGAGTGCAATTTCTGTGAAACAGGCTACAATCGGAACAGTCTTTACAAAAATAAATCCCCCAAGAGTTATATTCGTTTGTATGAAGTGGTAAGTTTTTTTTAGATTTTCGGAGTCTTTGTTAGACTCGTGAGACAAATGTTGTGTTGCTATGCAACACCTACGGCGTTTTCTAAGGTGAGGAATTTACGATTAAGGTAGCAACCGAAGCTACACGAAGTTCCGAAGTGTCACTTAATTGGGGTAAACAGAAGTTAGATCGGTGGTTTCTACACCAAGTACGCAAGTTCCTCCCATAGGAAAGCTTCTAAACTTTGAAAAACCTCTTTACCAGTGTTTTCCTTAGAATGCGCAAAATTTCAAAAAATAGTTGTGGCAAATCAGCCAAAAACCCTCTTAACGGTCAAGCAAATAGATCAACACAAGAGCGGTCGAGATAGCATTGAGTAATTGATTCTGCAAGGAGCATGAGGAACGCGGCATGAACCAGGCTAACA
>CAZZXJ010000158.1:0-11082 GCA_964657905.1 uncultured Stigonema sp. | reverse complement strand
TAATTTTTCATTTTTAATGATTACGACCCACAGGGGAGCTAGGGCAATCCATGCCAAAAACCAAGCATTTACAGGGGCGACTGTAAACCCCATCAAAATTCCACTGACCAGAGCAATTAAAAATGCGAAATTAAAAATGAAGAACTCTCGTTTTTTCATTTTTAACTTTTCATTTTTAATTTTCAGTTTCTGCCACATCACCAGTATCTGGGGGAACTATTGCTACTCCGGTAATTGCATCATCTTCGTCTAGGCGCTGTACTCGCACTCCAGTGGCTGATCGCGATTGTACAGAAATCGCATTCACCGCCTGACGGATGATTATGCCACGATTTGTGACCATCATGATTTCATCGTCGTCGTTGTTGACAATTTGTAAGGTTGCTAGTTGGTCTTTGATTTTCCGGTTTTTGAATTTGGTTGCCATTAAACCTTGACCAGCACGATTTTGCAGGCGGAACTGGGCAACTGGTACGCGCTTGCCATATCCTGCCATTGTAATCACCAATACCCAAGGACCAGTACTGTTATTCCCTGGTAATTCCGTGGGCTCTTCATTCTCGATCTCTTCTATTTCGATCTCTTCTATTTCGGCTTCTGTGTCTGTATCCAAAGTGGCAAGAATTGCAGCAGGGAGAATATCCATACCCACAAGATCATCTTTATTGCGCAGTTTCATGGATTTCACCCCACGAGTTGCCCGTCCTAGGGGACGCAGTTGTTCGTGGGTGCATCTAAAGTGAATCGCCATGCCTTGACGGGAACCAATGATCACGCTGTCTCCGACTCTAGCCCGTCGCACCCAGCGGAGTTGGTCACCTTCTTCCAAGGAAATAGCAATCAAGCCATTGGCACGAATGTGGCTAAATGCTGCCAACTCCGTTTTCTTGATGTTACCGCCTTTGGTGAGCATGACTAGATATTCATCGCTGGTAAATTCGGCAACAGGTACAACCGAGGTAATTTTTTCCTCTTTAGGAATAGGCAGCATTTGCACAATTGGTGTACCGCGACTGGTACGGGAGCTAACGGGGATTTGATAAGCTTTCAAGCAGTAGACAACACCGCGATCGCTAAAGAATAAAACACTGTCATGGTCGCAGCAAGTCAAGAAATGCTCAATGGTGTCGTCATCTTTCACCTTTGCTGCTGCTTTGCCTCTGGTAGCACGGCTTTGCGCTTCAAAAGTGTTGACTGGCATCCGTTTGATGTAACCTTGCTTAGTCAGCAGAATTATCGCTTTTTCATTGGCAATGAGGTCACGGTCTTCTATATCTCCTTCGCCTGGTAAAATTACCGTGCGCCTCGGAGTGGAGTGGATTGCTTTTATTTGCGTGACTTCGGTTTCAATGATTTCCAAGATTCGCTCTCGTCGTGCCAAAATATCTTGGAAATCAGCGATTTGTGTTTGTAATTCTTCGTGTTCGGAGCGAATTTTGTCTGCTTCTAGGGCTGTTAAACGCCGCAGCTGCATTTGCAAAATTGCATCTGCTTGCGCTTCTGAAAGACCGTATGTTGTGATTAACTCCCCTTTGGCTGTAGGTGCATCAGGTGCACGACGAATCAAGTTAATAATCGTATCTAGATGCGCTAGGGCAATCAATAACCCTTGCAGTATGTGGTCGCGTTCCTCAGCTTTCCGCAGTTGGTAGCGGGTACGTCTGATAATTGATTCAATGCGGAAATCCAAGAAAACGTTTAAAAACTGCTTCAGAGTAAGTATCTGGGGTTCGTCGCTGTTCACCAGCGCCAGCATATTTGCCCCAAAGTTAGCTTGCACCGGCGTTTGCTTATAGAGGTTGTTCAGCACTACACGGGGATAGGCATCTCGCTTCAGTTCGATGACAATTCGCATCCCGTCGCGATCGCTTTCATCCCGGATATCTGCTATTCCCTCAATGCGCTTTTCGTTCACCAACTCAGCGATTTTTTCAATCAGCGCCGCTTTGTTGGTTTGGTAGGGCAATTCTGTGATAATAATTGCTTCTCTTTCTGGACGTCCCCGCTGTTCTATGGTTTCAATATTAGCTACACCGCGCATGGTAATGGAACCGCGCCCGGTGGTATAAGCTTCTTTTATTGGTGCTGTTCCTAGAATCTGACCCCCGGTAGGAAAGTCAGGTCCTTGGATATAGTGCATTAATTCGATATCAGTTATTTCGGGATTTTTAATCAGTGCTACCAACCCGTCAATCAATTCCCCCAAGTTGTGGGGGGGAATGTTGGTTGCCATTCCCACAGCAATACCAGAGGAGCCATTAAGCAGCAACTGGGGTATGCGTGCTGGCATGACTGTAGGTTCTTGCTGGGAACCGTCGAAGTTATCGATAAAATCTACGGTTTCTGATTCAATATCTTGCAGTAGGGCGACACCAGTTAAAGCTTGCAAGCGGCATTCTGTGTATCGCATTGCCGCTGGTGGGTCGTTGTCCACTGACCCGAAGTTACCATGCCCTTCGATTAAGGGCGATCTCATAGAAAAGTCCTGCGCCATCCGTACCAAGGCATCATACACGGCTGTGTCGCCGTGGGGATGATATTTACCCAGTACTTCCCCTACCACACGAGCACATTTCCTAAAGGGACGTTCATGGATCAGCCCTAGTTCATGCATTGCGTAGAGAATGCGACGATGCACAGGTTTCAGACCATCCCTGGCATCTGGCAGCGCCCGACCTACAATTACGCTCATGGCGTATTCCAAATAAGACCGGGACATTTCGTTCCGCAGATCGGTCGGGATAATCCTCTCCTGAGAGGTTGTCATAACCTAAATAACTCCAAAAATCGCAAGTTTTAGCCTTGAAGCTGAAAAAAAAGCAAATTTATGCCTAATTACCCTTGAATAATTGCCATATCTTGATACAATTCTAGCACATCTTCCTGTTTTCTAAATGTGGGAGTAATGTCTTGAACAAGTAGGAATCATTGTGGGTTCTGACGCCCCTGATCTACTCAATTTCAGCCTCAAGATAGTGTGTGCTTTACCATAGCAGAGTCTAAGATGCTTGCGTGTATAGTTAGGAAAATAGTCATGGATAATCAGGAAACTGTTCCCTCGCAAGCGGAAAAGACAAATCCAGAAGGGGATGCATCGCAATTAAGCCCGGAGGTGCTCGACAAGATCAAACACCCTCCCAGCATAGACGATGTACTCCGAGAGCTACCGCCAGATGAACTTAGGGGTAACCCAGGTTTAGTGCCGGAAATGCTTGATGAACCTAGCGATGAAATGATTGGCTTTACAAAAGACTAAAATATACTGGTGATGTCCTAGTCTATAGTCCATAGTCCAAAGTGCATAATTTTATGAACATTGACCATCGGCTATTGACAATTGACAATTGACTAATGACTAATTTATGTTGCCAGTTATCTATTCGGACGAGTTTCTGGAACACAAAACTGGGTCTTACCATCCAGAGAAGCCAGAACGCTTGACAGCGATTTTAGAAGCTCTGAAAGAAGCTCCATTTGCTAATGAAATTGAATGGCGATCGCCTACCTCACCTGAAGAGCGATCGCTAATGTCTTTCTTGGAAAAAGCCCACACTCAGCGCTATATATACAAACTTCAGGAAATCGCTCTTGCTGGGGGCGGTTATCTGGATGGAGATACGCCAGTTTCCCCACGTAGTTATGATGTTGCCTTATTGGCGGTAAGTGCTTGGTTGGATGGAATTGATGCTGTGCTAGCAACTCAAAATCCGGCTTTTGTGCTGGCGCGTCCACCAGGACACCATGCCGAAAGAGACGGGGGGATGGGTTTTTGCTTATTTTCCAATGCGGCGATCGCTGCTTTCTATGCCCTGAAACAACCAGGAATTAACCGTGTTGCTATCCTTGACTGGGATGTACACCACGGTAATGGTACACAGACACTCGTGGAAACTAACCCGCAAATTGCTTACTGTTCTTTGCATCAGTACCCCTGCTATCCTGGTACCGGTAGAGTCACAGAGCGAGGCTTCCATAACAATGTGCTAAATTTGACTTTTCCTCCCGGCAGCAATATTAGCACATACCAACCAGTTTTTGAGAAAAAAGTAGTACCTTTTTTATCTAACTTTCAGCCTGATTTTCTGATTGTGAGTGCTGGTTACGACGCTAACGCCGCTGATCCCTTGGCAAGCATAGATCTGCAACCGCAAGATTTTGGGTTGTTCACAGATTATTGTCTGGGAATAACTCGACAAATTATTTTTGGCTTAGAAGGCGGCTACGATTTACCAACACTTGGACAGTCTGTTGTAGCAACAATTGAACGCTGTTTGGTTTAAGGTTTCCGATCTCTGTGCTTCGTTAAGCGCCACACTAGAGCGATTCAAATCGCAGACTAATAGCCCAATTCCTCCCAAGAGGACTGTAAAACAATGTTTAGTCCACTTTCATGTAGAGACGCGAAATTTCGCGTCTTTACACAACAACATCATTTATTCCCTCGCGCCATTAGGAATTTTATACTCTACAACATGTAAGACTCTTCCACTCAGATTTGTCTTATCATATTCTCTGGCAATTTGCCCACCAAGCCTTTCTGGAATTCTGCGGCTAGGGATGTTTTCCTGAGCAACTGGATATATAAGATACTCATAATCTAAGTTTTCCTCAGCCCATTTCTTCAGTGCTGTAACAGTCTCTAGCCCATAGCCATTGCCGTGTGCTGATTTTTTTAGCCAAATACCTATTTCTGGACTTTTACGGTTAATGTAGTGTATGCCAGTACATCCCAAAAACTCTTGGGAGTCCTTATTTGAAATCACAAATATCAGATTATTTTCGTTTTTCATACCGAAAATGGAATCGTTAATAAATGCTTCGATTTCAGAAATTTCTTTAGCTGGTCGGTGATACATATAAGTAGTTATTTCATCGGTTAATTCTGTAAAAATATCTGCTTTATATGTCATTGATATAGGTTTTAAGAACAGGCGATTTGTTGATATTTCTACATTTAAGAATAAATATTCCTGGTTCAAGAATACTTTGATATTGTTATAAATCCATACAACTAGTGATTTCATCGGCAAATACTCTAAAAATATTTTCTTAGTATTTGTAAGCTTTAACGACAAGCAATTTGTAGATATTTATATTCAGGCAATTCTGGGCTTAGTGTAACTTAGCTTATTGATTTAGCAAAAGATTACGTACGTTTAGGGATGCGTAATTGTTCCCAGTAAATCGAGGCAGTGTTTTATTTGACACAATTTTATTAAAAGTTCATCTGATCTTCAAAAAGAAAAAGTTAAAGCCGAGTTTTGAAAGAGCTAAAGTTTTGTTAAGATGCAAATGCTAGTAATTTCTCAACAAAATTTGGCAATCGGGGTGTGGAGAAATAAATAGCACTAGCACCATTGAGTTCAGAAGATTAAGCAATGACCACCTACATTTTCTTCGATGATGCCCTGCGGATGCTTGTAAAAGCCTTTTTGATGTCGGTAGTACTGCTCATGGCAGTTTCGGGCATTGGTTTGGCGGTAATCGAAACGATAGAAAAAACAGGCATTCGCGTAGACGCGAAGCGACTTCCAGGAGGCTAGGTTAACACCTCTACAGGAGATTCGCACTCTCTCAACCCAAAAAGTTCACTTTTTGTCTAGAACCATTGAATGCGGGTGTTCGCATGGAGAAAATCCTGGGAACACTAGGTATGAAAGTCTCACAGCGTTGCAGGATTACCTAGCACTCACTCCGGCAAGGGTAACTGTACCGCTACTGAGATGTCAACAAAGGAGCATACAATGGGTCTATTCGACAAAGTGTTGGATACACAAAGCCAAGTTCAAGAAGCACTCAGTCCGGCGGAAGCTTTCGCTGCCATCACCCTAGCTGCAACTGCGTCAGACGGTTATCTTTCTGAAGAAGAGGCGCGTAGTATTTCCTCTACACTCTGTCGGATGAAGCTTTTCAGAAGTTATCCCTATGATGTGATGAACAGGATGTTTGACAGACTCCTGGGTATTCTGAGACGCCAAGGAATTGATACTTTGTTTAATACAGCTAAAGAATCCTTACCACACAACTTGCGGGAAGCAGCTTTTGTAGTGGCTACGGATCTTGTCTTAGGCGATGGAATCGTGACCCAAGAAGAACAGGATTTTTTAAACGATCTGTATCAAGCTTTGGGAATTTCAGTTGAACTTGCTACTCAAATTGTGCAAGTCATGTTGATTAAAAACCAGTGTTAGTCCAGTTTAGGGACTAAAAGCAGGGGAGTTGACATCCGCCTGCGATTTCAATCGCAGGCTAATAGCGGAAGTCCTCTCAAAGTTGACGATGCCTGCTACCTTGGCTAACCGCCTTGATGGCTCCTACGAACTTCTGACTTTGTGACTGCATTACGAAATGGTGAGCCAGCGCGGTCATGTTCGTTACCCCCATGAGCGACTGGCGTTCAATCAGTGCTGTTGTATCAGTAAATCTTCCTAGCAATCCTAAAAAATATTACTCGGTTACTTTATATTTTATCCAAAAGAATTATACGATTGAGAGACTTTTGTCCTCGCACCATTTGCGGCCGAGGTATCCCCTGAATTTAATCAACAAAAATTTTGGAATCCAACAAGTCTAAAATTATGCCTTGTTCTGCTACCTTAAGCCAACTAGTTGAAGTTCTTTTTGCCAAGCCTGTAAACTTCTCAGCTGCAGCATTAGCACAATTGGGTAACGGTATACAAACCGACACCCGTATTCTCAAGCCGGGTGAAGTTTTTGTGGCTTTACGTGGCGACAAGTTTGATGGACATAAGTTTGTTCCTATGGCATTTGCAAAGGGTGCCTTGGCTGCGATAGTTGATTTTGAATACCAGAATCCTGAATTTCCTGTTTTGCAGGTGAAAGATACCCTCAAGGCATATCAAAAAATCGCTCTTTGGTGGCGAGATCGCTTCCATATTCCAGTGATTGGGGTAACTGGTTCTGTGGGCAAAACCACGACTAAGGAACTCATTGCGGCTGTTTTGGCTACGAGGGGACGAGTTCAAAAAACTTATGCCAACTTTAATAACGAAATTGGCGTACCAAAAACTCTGTTAGAAATTGGTGCAGAACATGACTACGCCGTAATTGAAATGGCGATGCGAGGAAAGGGACAAATTGCCGAACTGACGCAAATAGCCCATCCAACAATTGGCGTGATCACCAATGTAGGGACAGCGCATATTGAGCTACTGGGTTCGGAAGAAGCGATCGCCGAGGCGAAATGCGAGTTATTAGCCGAAATGCCTAGCGACGGTGTGGCAATTCTCAACCATGACAATCCGCTATTAATCGCCACAGCAGCAAAAGTTTGGCAAGGGAAAGTTTTGAGTTACGGTTTTTCAGGCGGCGATTTCCACGGTTCGTTCATAGATAACGAAACTCTGGAAGTGGCAGGAATGCAATTGCCTTTACCCTTGCCTGGTCGTCACAATGCGACTAACTTCATGGCAGCTTTGGCGGTGGCGCAGGTGTTGGGGATTGATTGCTCATGCCTGAAATCGGGTGTGATCGTGAATATGCCAGTCGGGAGATCGCAGCGTTTTGCTTTACCTAAGGATGTGGTAGTCTTAGATGAGACTTATAATGCTGCACCAGAAGCTATGTTAGCAGCGTTGAATTTGTTGGCAGAAACGCCAGGAAAGCGCCATATTGCAGTGTTGGGTGCAATGAAGGAATTAGGAGAGCGATCACACTCTTCTCATCAGCAAGTGGGAGAAATGGTGAGCAAGTTGAATTTGGATGCTGTGTTGGTTTTGGTTGACGGACAAGATGCGGAAGCCATAGCCAAGAGTGCTGAGGGTATCCCGTCTGAGTGCTTTGGAACTCATGCTGATTTGCTCGCCCGCTTGAAGACGTTTGTGAAAGAGGGAGATCGGATTCTTTTTAAAGCAGCGCATTCCGTGGGATTAGATCGGGTCGTCAATCAGTTTCGAGCGGAATTTTCCAACTGAACAGATGCTAACGGTGTAAAAGGTATTACAGGAATTGACAGTGATAGTTTGGAAGTGAGTGAGCAGGTGATTGTCACTAAACTGAGGTTTGCACAAGGCATCAATTCCTTTCTAGCCAGTGAACCTGGTAGAATATTCGTTACGCTTTTGGGAACTGATGCTACTGATAGTCAACTGATGAAGATCGGTGTCTTTGGCAATAAACAAAAGTTTGTGATTCAGTTTTCAGAAGAAACAGCCTTTGTGTTAAACGGCATTAGAATAATTGGAGAAGTTCCTTCCAGAAGTATATTTTCTATTCCTGGCGGCACTAAGCTCAAAGGTGAGTTTTTAGTCACGAGGGTTAGGTTATGAGCAGATTTAGTCTCGATTCAGTTATCCACAATTTGGAAACCGACCAAGTTGAAAAGCAGGTTCCGGCGTTAGAACAGGCTACAGAAATTGTTAATTCTCTTGCTCTCAAAGCTGTTGATGCTTTAATTCGGGGACCAAACCGTTTTTTGGTGGCAGAAAGATTGCAACTTTTCGGTTCAGTGGTTGTCCCACATTTAGAGAAACTTCTTCAGGAATCGGATGATTTAGAGACGAAAATTCTGGCAGCACTGGTGCTTCTGCAATTTGATTCCAAGGTAGGAGTGCCTTGTCTGCTTGATGCAGTTGCTAAGAATGAAGATTACGGTGGTTTGGTAGCTAAGCATCTAGCTAAAAAAGGAATCAAGGAAGCTCTACCGCCAATCATAAATAGTCTTTTGACTTGCGAACTTAAAGAGGTAGATTTAGTCGTTAATCTTCTCGATGCTTTAGAGAAACTTGGGGGTGAGATTCCCTCGGAGTTACGCCAACGTCTAACTACACCGGATACTCCTTGGCAGATTCGTACAATGATTGATGACACTTGTATGAGTGTAAGTCTAAGTTAGTCAGGCAGTCATGAACTCTAGGGGGAGGAGCAAGCCCACAGATCTCTCGCCAGGGGCTTGCAACTTCTCGTACATGACCAGCCTAAGTTTCTAGCAAACTACGATTAGAAACATTTTCGATAGCAGCAGTCAGGAAAAGCTTTCCCTGTGAATGACAATGCACCGGGGCAGATTTACAGTTAAATTGCGCTGATTGCAACCGCAATTAAAAATTCGTAGTTCGTAATATCATGTCCGCTTAATTACTTATAATAAAAGCACCCTACCCCTCCCCGCATGCGGGGAGGGGAGACAAAGCACAGCTTTGGCAGGGTGGGGTGGGATGTTCTGGGAATTATCAGTGATTTACCGGACATGATATAATTCGTAATTATTTTTTTAAATTACGAATTACGAAGAGCGCAATTACGAATTTTAAAATCCAAAATCCCTTACAACTGCTTCACCTCAGAAACCAACTTCGCCACCATATCCTTAGCGCCGCCAAAGAGCATTGTAGTTTTTGTTTTGTAGAACAGGTCATTATCTACACCAGCAAAACCCTTACTCATACCGCGCTTAATCACAATCGTCTGCTTAGCCCTATCTACTTCCAAAATAGGCATCCCGTAAATCGGACTATTCGCATCACTCCGTGCTGCTGGGTTCACCACGTCATTCGCCCCAATCACCAGCGCTACATCCGTCTGATCAAACTGGGGATTGATATCATCCATGTCGTGCAACTGCTCATAAGGCACATTCGCCTCTGCCAGCAACACATTCATATGTCCTGGCATTCTCCCAGCAACGGGGTGGATGGCATACTTTACATCAACACCCATGCGTTCAAGTTGATCTGCCAACTCGCGGATGCTATGTTGTGCCTGTGCAACTGCCATGCCATAACCAGGAACCATGACCACAGAACGAGCATAACCCAACATCATAGCACCTTCTTCGGGATCGATGCTGCGGACAGATTTATCAGTTGTACCTGTGGCTGCACCCGCAACACTCTTACCACCACTTGAGCCAAAAGCACCGAACAGCACACTAATTAGAGAGCGGTTCATCGCTTTACACATAATCTCGGAGAGGATTAACCCAGATGCTCCCACCAATGCCCCAGAGATGATTAACATATTGTTCATCACCACAAACCCAGCAGCAGCAGCAGCTAACCCAGAAAATGAGTTCAATAACGAAATGACTACAGGCATATCGCCGCCACCAATGGGGATGACAAACATCACACCCAGCACTAAAGAAACAACTACTACTGCTAAAAATACGGGTAGGTTATGTGGTGCGATTAATAGATAGGCACTACCTACCACATATGTAATGAGGAGTGAGGCGTTAAACAGTTGCTGGAAAGGAAATGTAATCGGTGAACCACTCATGAGTCCTTGCAGTTTCGCAAAGGCAACCATACTACCTGTGAACGTGACACCACCAATTAAGACATCCAGCAACATGGAGATGTTGACATCAAGCGGTACAGTCTGAGAGTGTCCCAGCAACCGCCAAAATTCCGCAACGGCAACGAGTGCTGAAGCTGCACCTCCTAGTCCGTTAAGCAAACCCACCATTTGTGGCATTTCGGTCATTTGGACTTTGTAAGCGATGATCGCTCCCAACAAAGATCCGATCGCCAACCCCAACAAAATCATCTCGTAGTTCAACACCTGCTGATCCAGAAGTGTTGCGACAATCGCCAACAGCATCCCTACAGCAGCAACTACATTACCTTGCCGCGCTGTGGCAGGTGAACCTAGCTTTTTTAAACCCAGAATAAATAAGGATGCAGCGACTAAGTACGTCAGCTGAATCCCAGTTGGCAGAAAGTCGTTCATAGTTGTGCTAATTGCTAATTGCTAATTGTTGGTTACTGTTAGTCATTAGCTACTCACCTTTTTTTTAAACATTTGCAACATCCGATCTGTGACTAGGAAACCGCCTACCACGTTGATAGTAGCCAGGATCACGGCTATTAAACCGAGAATTACTGATAGATTCCACTCTCTGGCACCACTTGCTAGTATCGCCCCCAGTACAGCAATACCAGAAATCGCGTTTGAGCCAGACATCAGGGGTGTGTGGAGGGTTGGCGGCACTTTGTTAATGACTTCAAATCCCGTAAAAGATGCCAAAACAAATACAAATAAAGCGGCGATTAATGCTTCTGTCATTGATGATAACTCCTTTTGCTAATTGGTAATGGGGCATAGGGCATAGGGCATAGG
>CAZZXJ010000157.1:0-11084 GCA_964657905.1 uncultured Stigonema sp. | reverse complement strand
TGCTTCCTTCTTGACGTGGGGGTTGAAAGCACCAGCGAGGGCTTTCGCGGCATTGGTCATTGCTCCCCGAACTGTCTTGTAACTATAAACTCCCTCTTCCTGATATCCAAGGACGTACTTCTTAGCTAAGTTCTCTACTTTAATTACAGTATCTGACATTTGCCTGACTCCTACCTTAACCACATACCTAAATCACATCAGCAAAAGTACGTTCCATCTTGCGGAAATACCAAATACCACTCCACAGTACTAGCACCACTACAAGCACAGACAGTGCAAACCCAGGTAAATATATCTTCGAGTCACCGCCCAAAATCGCCCAACGGAAACCATCGATGACTCCTACCATTGGGTTGAGTGAATACAGCAGTTGCCATTGCTGGGGAACAATCTTGCTGCTAAAACCCACAGGAGAAATGTACAAACCAAACTGCACGATAAACGGCACGACAATGCGGAAATCGCGATACTCCACAGTCAAAGCCGCTAGCCACAATCCCGCCCCTATGGACGCAGCAAAGGCAATCACAACAAACAGTGGCAGAGTCAAGATGCGCCAATCAGGTACAAAGTTGTACCAAGCCATCAACGCCAGCAGGATTATGCCAGAGATCATGAAGTCTACAAAGCTGACAATCACGGCAGAAGTTGGCACAATCAGACGGGGAAAGTAGACCTTAGAAAGCAGGTTGGCGTTGTTAACTAAACTATTGCTGCATTCGGTTAACGCACCAGAGAAAAACTGCCAAGGCAACAGCGCCGCAAACACCAGAATCGGGTAAGGCGCATTACCTTCGGTGGGTAGCTTTGCGATATTGCTAAATACAACGGTGAACACCAACATCGTTAACAAGGGGCGAATCAATGCCCAAGCCATACCAATGACAGTTTGCTTGTAGCGCACCAAAATATCGCGCCATGCCAGAAAGTAGAATAATTCTCTGTATTTCCACAGGTCTCGCCAATACTGGGCTTCACTCCGACCCGCCTCGATGATGAGTTCTTTGTTGGTCATTATTTTCTATTAATTATATACACTACTATTTCTTGCCCACCGCTACGAGAAGAAGGCGAACAGAGAAAGTTAGCTGAAAACACTTAACAAGCGTTGACGCAAGATATGGGTCAGCGATCGCACTCCATCATAGCCATTGGGACCGAACCAGCGGATCATAAATATCGCCAAACTCAACCGCAGAAATTTTTCCGAAAAACATACTTGCGGATAGTGTAGAAAAGCAAGCTTTCGGAAATGAATCGCCTTTTCGTAGTCCCCGTCATCGATCGCAAGCCATCCTAAATCGAGGATTATAGTGGCATAGCATCGGTTTCTCAAATACAGCAACTCTAGGGGGACAGACTGAAATGTTTTCTCGATTACCTGGCGAAGATCCTGAATCATCCCTTGGCGGTTTCTAGAGAAACTGTTAGGAAGCTGTCGATAGCGGAGTAGCGGTTCTTTAACTACTGCAAAGGGATAACGAAAAGCAATGCGAACCCACATATCCCGATCTGGTGCATAAGCTAAATTCCGGTCAAATACCCCGACCGTTTCAAAGCAACAACGACGAACCATGGCGCAACTGCCACTAGACATCACGTCATTTTCAATAATTTTATCCCATACTTTGCCTTCTAAATGGGAAGCAAAAATTCTGCCTGTGGGATTGTTTTGCTCATCAACTAACAGCGTCCAAGTATATACCAAACCAACTTCTGGTTTATCATCCAGACAACGTACCTGCTTTTCTAACTTAGTTGGCTCCCACAAATCGTCAGCATCCAAGAATGCTATATACTCCCCTTGAGCATTGGCAATGCCTGTATTGCGTGCTACCGACACACGCTGGTTTTCTTGTGAAATCAGTTTCACTCGCGGGTCGGTTACCTGACTCGCCCATTCTACAATGTGATCTGAACTGCCATCGTTAACAATCAATACTTCAAAATCAGTGAAAGTTTGCTTGAAAACACTCTCCAGAGTTTCTGGCAAGTAAGCCATAGCATTGTAGGCTGGGATGATAACGGAAACCTTTGGCATATTTGAACTCCTGAAAGGTGAACAATTTGTAACATTTGCCCTAAAAACACCCAAGCATCAAAGCGGGCGTACTCATACTCCAGGCAGATCATACAGATTCAGTAGATTTTTCAATAATTTTGGAACTACGAATAGAATTGAATTGTGTAAGATTTGAAATGCGTCGCCGCAACGCGTAAGCTAGCTCTAGCACTCTGCTATAGCCATCAGTTCCAAATAATTGCAGCGCGGCGATCGCCAAACTCAGGCGGATACACTCCCGATAAAAGCGTAGCTTCGGGTAGTGGGCAATGGCTAAGGCGCGATAATGAATTGCCAGCTTGTAGTCTCTGTTTACACTTTGCAAAGCTTTCCAAGCCAAGCAGAGGTTCGCATAACTGTAGCTGCGATTCTTCAAGTATAGTAGATCTGTTGGTGCTGACTGAAATGCTTTCTCAATAACGTGATGAAAGGATTGTTCCATCACTTGACAGTTTTTGGACATACTATTGGGAAGTTGTCGATAGTAAACCAGAGGCTCTTTAATGACAGCAAAGGGATAGCGAGTCGCGATGCGAATCCACATATCCCAATCTTCAACCGAGCGTAAATTTCGCTCAAATAACCCCATGGTGTCAAAACAACAACGACGAACCATCACTGAGAGACAAGCAATATTATTGCACTGAACAATTTGCTCCCATACATATCCCTCGACACTGGACTTCAGCACTCGACCAGTCGATTTGCCCCTCTCATCCACTAAAGCCATCCAAGCATGTACCAAGCCAACTTCCGGATCAGCATTCAAACAACGTACTTGCTTTTCTAATTTAGTTGGCGCCCACAGATCATCAGCGTCCACAAATGCTATGTAATCAGCTTGAGCATGAGCAATACCTGTGTTGCGAGCAGCAGACAACCCCTGGTTTTCTTGACAAATCAATTTGACTCGTGGGTCTACTAGCCCAGAAACCCATTGCACAATATTGTCTGAACTACCATCATTAATAATCAATACTTCAAAGTCAGTAAAAGTTTGTTGTAAAACACTCTCCAGAGTTTCTGGGAGATACTTCATCGAATTGTACGCTGGAATAACAACGGAAACTTTTGGCATATTTTTAATTTTAGAATAGTTTAGTTAACACAAATTCAAATGTGGAACTTAGTCAAGTTCCACATTTGAAATACTTGATACTGGTACTATTTCTGAAGCATGCACTTCAAAGTTAGCAACAGACGGCAACGTGGTATTATTAATCCGAATGACTCTTGCTGGGTTGCCTACAACTACAGATCCTTCAGGAACATCTTTCACAACAACCGACCCAGCTCCAATCACAGCATTATCCCCAACAATAATTGGTCCTATAATTACTACATTAGAGCCTATATCTACATTATTTCCAATTTTTGGTGATTGACTGTACGAACTATCTGATAATTTTTTATTACCAATAGTTGTGGAGTGTCTAAGGGTACAATTGGCTCCAATGATGGTTTCATGATTTACGACCAAACCAACACCGTGAATCAGCCTAAGGTTTGGTCCCACCTTGGTGTCCCAAGGTAATTCAACCCCTAATATCCACTCTACTATTAGTGTGTAAAAGTTCTTAAAAAAACTAGAAACCACCGAAAAAGGCCCACTCCACCGTCCGAGTATTTGCGCTGAGCGAAACATCAGTAATATGAAACGAGACTTTGAGTTTCCTTCTTTATTAGCTTCCCAATCTTGTAAGATACAATTAATCACGTAACTCATCTTGTCTTGTTAATCCTTTATTTCAGTTAACTGAGTTTGTCATTTTAAAATAAATATCCTGCGTACATTTTTAGAGAGTTAGCAATTCTCTATAGGAAAATTTCACTAATTTGGAAACATTACTGTTTACAAAAGACGTTTGTATTCGTTTTGAGGTGGCGATTTGCTATTGGTTACGGACACAGGACTCTCTTGCGTCATCAGATCGCTCCAATCCCAACCAGCCACTGCCGATATAGTGTACCAGTATAAGAAAAGCGTCGTATGAGTCCAGATGTTCTCAGTAATCATTCCTACAGGTATAGACAGAAGAATAGCTAATAGAACCAAGCACAGGTCACGCTGTTTACTCCCACGGGGTGCATGCCGGATTAACCAGACAAAACGCATACCCTGAGCAACGAGAAAGGCAATAAAAGCCACAAAACCCACAATTCCTTGTTCTACCAGAGCACGGACGTAATCATTGTGGGGAAGAAACCCATTGCCACCCGCTTGGATACTTAACCCTAAACCGTAACCGAAGATTGGGTACTGCCGCCAAGCGTTGAGTAATAAATACCATTGGGAAAGCCGCCAGTTAAAACTATTGTTGTCTCCCTGTGACAGCAGAATGGCGCGAGATATATCTATGTCCGGATTGAGGAGCGGTGTGTTAGCGATCGAGCCGAGGCGTTGTTGTCCAAACTCTGTACTGCCAAACAAAGTTATGACTAGTGCGATGAGCAATACTCCACCAATGAGCTTGGGTAGGCTCAATTTAGGGGCAATCAAAACTAGGACAAATACGGCAAGCATCATCAAACTAAACAGAGCCTTAGTACTCACGTAGAAAAAGGAGAGTAAGCCTAGCAAAAGAAGCCAGGGCCAGCGTCGCTTTGAATGATCTAGCTGCCACCAAGTCAGAGCGATAAACAGAAACAGAAAGGTTGCGAAGCCATTGGGGTGACCAAGAGTTCCTCTAATTCGAGTTCCTTCAGATGTAATAATTGCGCCGGCGGTGTCTCCTCCATTAGGCGAGAGTTCGCTTGGTAGTAGAGAAGGCAGGAACATCTGCATCAAAGCTACTGTAATTGGGATGATGAGACTCAAAAAAAGCGTAGAGATGACCTTGTGAGGAGGAAGTCGGTCCTTGAGCTGCATCACCAGTAAATAGACCATCAGCCAAGTAAATAGACGTACCCACTCGCGGATGCTTTCTTGTAATAACCCACCACCCAGCCCCAGTCCTCCCAGAGGCAGGAGTATCACCCATAAGCCCTGTAGCACTATCCAGCCCGCAAAGAACCACCAAAACCGGTCGGTTCGGACAGTAGTCCGCCTAGTCAGTAACATTACCGTCACATAAAGCAAAGTCAGGGCGTCAAGCCCGAGGGCGAATACAGACGGTAGCTGCAGAGCCGCGAAACTATCGATAGAGCTACGCAGGATCAATAGACCTAGTACGGCTTGCTCAAACTTGGCAAAAAAGTAGACAACTGCCGCCACTGCGACTACAGCTAAGCACAGATAACGGGGATCGACACCTGCTACAAACCCTGCGACTATACCAATCCCCACGCCTGCCAACCCAACCAAGAGTGCCAGACGAGAGGAACGACTTGAGGGTTGATTATTCAACATTGTCACCTAGCCCTCATTCCGTTCAGAGAATTTTTCGCGGGACTTCCCAGGAGCAGTCAAACGCTTCACAGGTTGGTAACCATTAACGGGATAACGGTAATACTGTTCTGTCGAACTTGTCATTCCATTTACCACGACTCCCAAGATTGGTATCCGATTTTGTGTTAATTCTGATACTGCTCTTGATAGTATCTCTTTGAGCGTGAAGCCTGGACGTGTCACCAGCATAACTCCGTCACTCTGCCGACTCAAGCTGGCTGCATCAGCGCAAGCACTGAGAGGGGGTGTATCTATAATTACTAAGTCGTATTCTTGGGAAGCGAGTTCCAACAGAGACTTCATCGCAACTGACTCTAGCAACTGGGAGGGGCGTCCGCGCAGTTCACCACAAGTCAATACATCGAGGTTCTCAATATTTGTTGGCTGCACTGCTTGCAGCAAAGATTTGTCTCCGTCAATCACATCTGTAATCCCCGGCTTGGGAGGTAAGTTGAACAGCGTGTGCTGCACAGGTCTGCGCAAATCGGCATCAATGATCAATGTTCGCCAAGACAACATAGCTGAAACGGCGGCTAGGTGAGAGGCTACTACCGACTTACCCTCTCCGGAGATGCTACTACTAACAACAATGATCCGTAACTGCTCGGAATTGCGAAACTCCAAGGTTTTAAAGAGCATGCGGTAAGGCTCAAGCAAGCCAACATCATCTAAAAATCGTTCGGCTGGCTCAAGAATCAACGTCTTAGCAGGTAACCGAGGCAATACTCCCAGCAATGGTAGCTTCAGTAGTTCCTCGGCTTCAGAAGCATCGCGCAGAGTATTATCCATGAGTTCCAGCAGCAGGACAATGCCAGTGGCTAAGACAGTTCCAAAGACAGTAGCAACCGCCAGCACGGCTTTATGCTGGGGCGAACTAGGTAGAGTTGGTGGTTGAGCCGCTTCTATAATTTGGATATTGCCAACCAGTTGGGCTTCAGCAACGCGTGCTTCCTCAAGTTTGCTTTGTAGCAACTTCAAAGATTCCGCATCCTCTTGTCGTTTGCGAACCAGCGCAGTCAGGGGTTGTTGTTTAAGTGGTAGATCTACTAGGCGTGCTTGGAGGTTAGCTCGATTAGCCTGTACAACTCTGAGATTTTTTTCTAGTGCTGAACGCTCAATTTCATTAGTGATCAGTTTAGAGGTGAGGTCTTGACTGATCTGATCCCCTGCTACAGTACTAGGGGCGATGGCTTGATCTCCGGGAGAGACGCGATTAAGTTGCTGAGTGTACAATTGGCGCAGAGAATCCCGCTGAGTAATCAACTCTTGCACAACAGGATGATCTTCTGTCAATTTAGTACGAGCTTCTACTAGCTTCGTTTCTAAGTCTGTCAACTTATCTCGTAACGCCTTGAGTTGTACATCTTGACCACCACGTACAGTTGCATAGGCACTGTTGAGTGCTTTGGCATCGGTCACGTGTCGCAACGATGCGTCCCGCGCCTTTGCCTCTTGGAGTTGGGCTGTCAGAGTACGCTCCTGATTTTCCAAACTGGCTAGACTATCAACTAAACTTTTGGTTTGGTCGTCAACAGAAACAATGCCACTGCTTCGTCTATATCTGTTTTCAGCTTTTTCTGCCTCCTCCAGCCGCTGACGAGCTAATGGTACCTCTTTGCTCAAAAATCGCACCACGCTCGCCGCCTCTTTGCGGATGACTTCAGTACTATCTTCAACCATTGCTTGGGAAACGGCATTGACAAGCTTAGCCGCGAGTACTGGGTCTTTTCCTTGATAGCTCAACTCGAGAATGTTGGTAGCAGGAACAATTTTCACTTTCAAGCGTTTAGCAAGGTCTTGAATTCTGACCTGGCTTTCGGGTGAACTCAAATTCGAGTGGGGAAAAGCTTTAGTCAGAGATTTTTGGAGAACACGTTGGGACTTGATTAATTCTGCTTCGTCAGCCAGTGGGTTAGAACCACCTGGTGTACTCGAACGCACTTGGGAGAGTTCACGACCCAAGTCGGAAACGCTCGCCTTTTGGTCGTCAAGTATCAGTCGCGCAGATGTCTCGTACAGACTTGGGGTAACCTCAAGGTAAGCGATCGCCCCTGCAATTACAGCTGAGAACGTAGCTAGGGCGGGCAAACTTCGTCGCTTGAAGACCGCAAGTAAGGATAAAACGCCTTTTTCCATTACATATACCCTGTTTTATGAGTCATTATTCATGAGTCATTACATTTGGACAAATAACTAATGACCTAGCAACCTATTTTTTGCCGAACACCCCGGCAAATCCCCTCTCGCTATGGTGCGCTGTATCTACTGGCTCAGACGAATGCAACAGTGTTGTATAGAGTTTCAAGGTTTCAGAAGTAATGTGATCCCAGCTATAGTTCAGATTGACATACCTTTGTGCATTCTTAGCCATGACCGCTAGTTCTTGAGGGTGATTAATCGCCCACTCTAGGGAACGAATACAACAGTTGTAGTTTCCCGCCTCGAAAAGCATTCCCCGACTTCCACTAACTAATTGCTGGTGAGGTGGAATGTCGCTTGCCAGCACTGGTATACCTTCCCCCATTGCCTCTAACATTGCTAGAGGTAATCCCTCCAAATCAGAAGGAAGGACAAACAACCCTGCTCCCCGCACAATCTCCCAAAGACGAGATCCCCGAAGTTCCCCGGCAAATAAGATATCTCGATTATTTGCCACCTTGGACAATAGCTGTGAGGTAAACGATTGAGTATCACTGACGCCTCCAGCAAGAACAAGTTTCCAACCAGGGGGTTTCAGGGTACTGAAGGCTTCGACGAGCAAGTCAGGACGCTTTTCCGGTACCAGTCTGCCTAAAAACAGAATATAGCGCCCTTGATTCAGACCTAGCTGGGTGCCGTAACCAAAATTTGGGTCAGACTCACCGTAGCTGGCTGGAGCGTTAGGGATGTAAATTGTCTTCCTACCATAAGTTTGCATAAAGTAGGTTTGGAGCGCATCTGATACCACAATGAGTCCGTGGGCGAAACGTGCTGCCGCCTTCTCCCCCATTTGAATGACGCGAGTCGAAAAGCCGCCCCACTTTGCACGTTGCCAGTCTAACCCCTGACAGGTAACGACTACCTTTGTCGAGGTGGCAATTCTGGGTAAACAAGTAAATAAAGATGGACCCAGAGCATGGAAATGAACAATATCGTATTTCTTTGCAGAGGCGATCGTCGCCCCCAGCGCTGAGGTCGCAAAGGCATCTGCCCCTCTCATGGGTAAACTGGGTAGGGAGATGACTTTGACGCCTTGAAAGTTATAACTTTCACCCCACGAACACTCAGTGTAAGAGGAGCGGGCATATAAATCCACACTGTTACCTTTAGCTACCATGCGGGGATAAACCTCTGCACAGTAATGCTCTATGCCACCTTGTTTAGGCGGAAGACCTTTTGCACCAATCACAGCAATTTTCATAGTAATTCAGTTTTGCTTTGAGAAAGGGTGTATATATTGTTACCAACTTAAATTCAATTGCAGAAACACACAGAGGATTAGATGCGGAAGGTGATCAAGTTCGAGAGTATCATCGTTCACGTTTTGTCAGTCTAAAAATGCATTGTTGCTTCTCCCCAAAAAATTATGTTTTTGTATTTCGTTTGACCGCAAGTGCCGCTCACGATTTGGCAGCCAAATGGCAACGCTGCTCCCACCGACTTAACATTTCGCTGTAGACATCCCCGACAACAGTGCGGGCAGCATAAGGTTGTGCAGTCCGCACACAAGACTCCATGGGATAATCATCTGCATGCAGTAGTACCTTGCGTAAAGCATCTGCTATGCCTGCCGGCGTCCGTTCCAAGCAAACAATGCCACTGTCAACACCTAGCAATTTTGGTGTTTCACCACATTTAGTTGTGATCACTGGCACTCCACTGGCTAACGCCTCAAGAACCACCAAGGGTAGACCTTCATATGCACTACTTAGAACAAAGGCATTGCATAGGCGATGTAACTGAGCCAGTTCTCCTTGGCCAACTGCCCCAAGCATCGTTACCCTACCAGATAACCCCAAACTACCTATTTCCGCACGCACTTCCCCTGCTAACTCTCCATCACCTGCTATTAGCAAGTGAACATTGGGATCGTTCAAAGTGGCAAATGCACGTACTAGCAGAATCGGATCTTTTTGGGGATGCAGCCGACCTGCGAATAGGACAAAACGTGTTTCCTCACCCAAACTGAGCCGTGAAGCCATCTCACGCCTTTTGGCTTCCCGTTTTGACTCACTTAATGGGTAGAAAATTTCGTTGTCAAATGAATTTTTGACGTATGCAATACGGTCTCCCACCTTGGGATAACGCTGCTTGTAGAATTTTGCTGAATCTGTATTGCAGGAGAGTATTTGGTTAAACTGACGAATTAACAAACTTTCCAAAGCAAAATATGCCGCAGGAAACCTCCGCCATAAAATCGCCTTTTTATTACCTGCTGCTTGCATCTGTGTCCGAATATCATTATGAATAAATAAGGTTTTCTCTCCCTGCCAATTAAGGGCTGCTAAGGTTGGCTCCAAACGATGAAAGTGCATGAAGTCTGAGGCGAAGCAACGTCCTACAAGAGCAGCCGTATACTTGATGGTCGTAGGTATCAAACTTCTGACATTATCATTTTGCAATATAAATAAAGGCAGAAAACTAATTTCTCTGCCTGCAAATTCTGCTTTTTGCCATCTGCCTAAGGGTTGATTTGCGTCGTTCCCGGTTCCTACAAGCCGGACATCAAAATCGCTCGGGGCATATTTGATAAAGGTGTTTATTAGTGTCTGAATTCCCCCGATAGTGGTGTGCCAAGGATTAAACTGGTAAAAAATTGTCACAACAGGTTTACGCATAACAAACACCTTGTACTAATTCCGTAAAAACACGGAATTTATTTTCTAATTTATCAAGACACTACCGCAAAAAGTATTTGTTACTTCCTCCACAAAAGTAAATAAATTTGATAATAAATGCATTCCTCCATTAGTCATATTCTCAAAATAGAAATAGTAAAAAATTATCAGCGCCGGTCTACGTATTTCTACAACACTGGACAATTTGTTGACAAACACGGAGAAGTATCTCTACTTTCCAAAAGACACACTGAAATATCTGCTATTTCTACATAGAAGTTTAGTTACACCTCTCAAATCTTAGTATCTATAAGATATAAATATAGGTGGTTTCATAAAAAATTTACAAAAAAAACATATAGTATGGTATCAATTTTTCCAGGAAATAATATACATGTGATACGATTCGCAACTTTGGCTCTAGTTAGTACTTCAAGTTTATAGCAACATCACAATAACTTTATAATAACTTAACAAATCCCCCCTCTACAGTAGCTTGCTCGACGATATTAGTGTATGAAGAGTCGGCAGAGCGGTTTCACGCTCGTATTTCCTCTTGATCGCGGGAATGGTGGGTAATCAAGCGGACAAAATATCACAAGCCAGTCGCCATGTCGTCCACCTGGGCGGATTTGTAGCCCAATATACGGGTTATATCATGTCCGTTTGAACACTTATAATCAGGCAGGTAGTTGCGCTGTCTTCACTCTTAACAGTCATACAGCGAAGACAGCGCAACTACGAACCTATTTTTTATTTATTAAGTAATATCATGTCCGGTAAATCACTTATAATTCCCACTCCACCCCACCCCGCC
>CAZZXJ010000156.1:8942-11092 GCA_964657905.1 uncultured Stigonema sp. | reverse complement strand
GTTTTGTGCAATTTCCATCGCTATCTTCTCAATGTTTGCTGTTTCTCTATTTTGCGTTGGAATCTTATCTTCTCTATTGGACGAATGGCACGAAGAAAACGTGAATCGCTTATTAGACATCTCCGAAATAATAATTTTTTTTAGTAAAACAATATATTAGAGGTTTTTTTACACCAAACTTATGAGTTCCGTAGTAGATCATACCGAAGCAAATCCTCAAAAAACCCAACGATTAATTGGTTTGGGGTATCTATTTATGGTTTCAGTCCCGAAAAGTGGCATTTCTGGAATATGCTTGGGACATGGCGATTGGCGTGGACAAGGAGGACAAGGGAGAGGTGTTTGTAACTCCTGCACGGATTGCTATATCAGAAATTCAAGACACTTTCATGCATCGCATTTAAACCCCGATTGAAACACTCATCTTCGTGTAGACCAGAGTGGTACTAAACCCTTTAATTCAGAATTAATTTTGAATTAATAATGAGCGAATTTTGAATTGATAAATGCTATGACTAAATTATCATTGGTTATATTTTGCTTTTTAAAAATATATAAAACGTACTATGATATCGGACGTTAAATTTTGTCAAAAGTACCTTACTTGTCCTGTTGGGGCTCCACTCCTTCATCAATCCAAACATCAATGACTGCTTTTACTTCTAATTCAGTTATGGCAGACCACTCTTTTTCGTTGATAATTGTCCTAAATACGGCTCTTTTACCGTGACCTACTTTTTCTATTGCGTGTCCACGATATACATTTTTAGGCTTAATCATTTTTATCTCAATTTTACTGACTATTGTAACCAAAATACAAATTCATTCTTTGTATATAAGTCGAAAATCCTAACTTAACAGATCTTGAAGGATGGATCGCTAGGGAAAATAGGCGATCGCATCCATAGGCATTACTAGAGACGCTAGTACACGACGGCGGAAATAAAGCAACCATTCAGAATCATCGAAAAGCTTGCATCATCAGCTTTTTTAATTTTTAATTCCGCCAAGCGGTACTAGGGCACTACCTCCCTTTATCTTCAAGCTTACAGCAATTTTCAGGTAATCAGACCACAGTCGTAGGGGCGCAATGCCTTGCGCCCTTACAAACGGTGTGGTTCATTTAGGTGAAAATTGCTGTAATCGATTAACCCTTCACCTCTTGCTTGCATTTGAGTTTGAAGGGGAATAACGGGAACTAATTGCCTTAAGTATTTAACAGTCTCATCCGCCGCTACTCCCCTGACTACAATCTGCAACTGTTCGCATCATCAACTAGATGCGGAACGACGCACAAAGGGCAAAAGGTCTTCAATAATGGTTTCATGGTAGTGTTCTTGAGGATAATGCCCAACGTTGTTAAGTTTGATTAATTCTCCCTGAGGTACGGAACTGGCAAAACTTTGTGCCATATCTACGCTTAGCCAAGGGTCATTCATTCCCCATAAAATTAAAATTGGCTGTTGCCATTGTTTAAAGCCCACTTCGATTTCTGCCATTGCTGGCTTTAATTGCAAATTCCGAATAGTTGCTAACAGACCTCGCCCTGCGGCAGAAGTTTTCAAAAATGGTTGGCGATAAATATCCAAATCCTTATCAGGTATGCGGTAGCGGCTACCACCTTCTAGGGTACGATCAACCAGCAGGGGGTCTTGGGTCATAACTTCACCTGCCAAAGGTAAACCCATTTGTTGAATTTTCCAGGGTAACTTTGCCGTACTGGAAATTGGTGTATTGAGTATAGCTATGTTGGCAATTTGTTCCGGGTGCCGTAAGGCATATTGTAGTCCTACAGAGCCTAAAAAGCCTTGAACAACTAAGGAAAAACGTTCTATTTCTATGGCTTTTGTCAATGCTTCTAAAGCCGTAATAAAGGCATCAGGTGTGTAAGCAAAATCTCTTTTTTCCGGTTTTGATGAAAAGCCATAACCAATCCAATCAGGTGCGATCGCTCTTGTCCCTTGTGTTGCCAAAGCAGGCATGATATTGCGCCAACTGTAACTTTGTGACGGTAAGCCATGCAGCAATAATACAGGCAGCAAGTCAGTTCTGCCAATTGGTAGAGATTCGCGGTAAAACCATTCCAATGAGCCGACTTTAATTTTATTTTCTGTTATTGACATTTGAATTAATAGCCTCACGCAAAGACG
>CAZZXJ010000156.1:0-8842 GCA_964657905.1 uncultured Stigonema sp. | reverse complement strand
CGATAGTGTCCAGTAGCGAGGAGGACGTTACTAAATCCTGGTAGTTTACCAATAATTGGTGCTGGGCGTCCTTCAGGGCGGGGACGTAACCCTGACCATGTGCGGATAGTAGTTGCTTGTGCTAAGTCTGGGCAAAAGGCAATTGCTTGTTGTCTGACAGACTCCAGCAGTTCTTTATTGGGTGGTATCTCCTGACTATTGACGGGAAACTCAACTGTTGCACCTACCCAGTAATTCCCTACTCCCACAGGGACTATGTGAACATCATTACCAGTGATCACTGGTTGAAAGTCAGGATTCCCTAAAGAATGTCCTAAGCGAAGGTGTAAAGCTTGTCCCAGCACAGGGCGGATATCAACTATCTGCTTTAATTGGGACGTTAGCAGGGATGAACCTAGTCCAGCTGCGATGACAAACCAATCAGCCGTGATTTTTCCCTCTGTTGTCTCAAGTTGGTGGCAAAAGTTTTCATTCCCTCCCTGTTCAGGGGGTTGGTTGTCCAAAACATCAATGCCAAATTTGAAAGTAACGCCGTGCTGTCTTGCAGCATCCACTAGGGCTAATGTTAATGCAGTTGGATCAACTTGGCGATCGCCTGGAGAATAAACAGCGCCTCTAATTTCTTCAGTATCTACCTGAGGGCATATTTTTTTAAGTTTAGCAGTGTCCCATATTTCTAAGGACAAGCCTTGAGAGTGGCGAATTTCTACCAGCTTTTCCCATTCTGCTAAATTCTCCCCGAATTGGCAAAGGCTGAGAATTCCCTGGCGGTTAAAAGGGATTGTGCGACCTGTCAGGGCTTCTAGTTCTGGAATCAAGGTTTCATAGCGTTGAACGCTCTTTTGTCGCATCAGCCAAGCATTACCCTTGATTTTGTGGCTGATGATGCCCATCAAAACACCCAGCGCCGCCCCTGTAGAGGCTTGTGCTGGTGGTTGTCTGTCAACAACCGTGACGAGTAGCTGTGTGACTTGGCTTAGTTCATAGGCGATCGCCGCCCCAACTACACCACAACCGATGATGACTACATTCATGGCTTGTTAGTTGTTAGTTGTTAGTTGTGAGTGGTTAGTGGTAATTTTTGACAACTAACCACTAACCACTTACATCTTAAGTACTAACTTGCTTCTGGCTGATTCCTGGTTTCAGGAAGCAGTTGTAGGAATTTGTCAATATCTGTGTAAGCAGCTTGATAGTTACTTAAAGCAGTTTCAGAAATACCTGCTTGAGCCGCTTGATCAATTTTAACCAGGTGGTCAAATAAATTCCGCGCTACTTTACGTGCTGTTTCTTGGTCTTTAGGTAAGAGATTGGAAGCAATATAATTCATGTGCAACCTTGCTTCTGCCATTGGTCCGTGTATAAAATTACCGACATTTATCCATTGTTTGGTTTGGATCAGCCGTTGTAGTTCAAGTGAGCGATCGCGCACAGTTAGAATATCAGGCACGTACTCCTGAATTTTCTCTAGTTGAGCTAGTGTGTAAGTTGGAGGTGCTGTGGCGACGCTAGGGCTGCCACAACTGATCAGGAATGTCGCCAAAATTACTAGAATTAATGACAAGATAGAGCGTTGACGCGCCATAAACTGAACTTATTTATCTACTGATTAACAGTGTAATTTTAGATCGCCAGTGTAATTTATCGTTATTACCAGCAACCGATTTTGGCTAAAATATCCTATTATTACTGAAAATTTTCCTCCAAGAGCGCAGTTTCAGCTTCCCTTATCAAGTTTTTGGGTATAATTACTTAAGATAAACAGTCACTAACCATTAGTGTGAGGAAAATTTGATTTTAAGTTGCTACTTTGAAGGGTTTCGATAAGCTAAAACACTATACAATTATGATTCTGGCGGTTTTTCTGTCGTCACATCTAAAATTTGCCGACACAACATAGGAGTGTTTTTCGTGAACGCATCTGAGATGGCAACAAACCTCGAATTCGCCAGCAAGATTGCTACCGTAGTTAATTTGTTCAAATTCGAGTTTCCTGACGCTAGATCGGATCTCAAACCCTGGAAAAATGATCCCCAAACCCGGGAGTTAGTCGATCCAGATTCTATAGACATTGGCTTTCACTTTCCTGGGATCAGCAAATCCTGGCGAAGCCGCAGTATCTTAATTCAAATACGTTTTTATCAAGATCCCATAAACAATATACATCGTGCAATAGGTGTGGAAATTGCTGGATTTAACCATCTTGGCGAACAGTGGCGACTTTCTACCGTGGAAAGCTGGAGTTTCGTTGGTGATCCTCAGCCTTCTCCAGAAGTCGGGGAAAAGCTAAAACAGTTTTGCAGACAGATTCTAGAGGTGTTCAACAAATCAGAAGAAAGTTAAGACTTGTTAGTTGTTAGTCGTTAGTGGTACTTTTTGACAACTAACCACTCACAATTAATTCTTACAGCTACCATCAGCACAGTAGGCTGATTTATATGTGCTAGAACGCTTGCCAAAGAGGGTATAGCGGTTGTCGCGGATTTGTTCGTAAAAGCGATCGCCTACCCATTTTATCCCAGGCAAAGCGCGATATGCTTCCACAAATACACTGCCTAAAGGTAATAATCGCCCAATCTCTTCTGCTGCTGCACTGCCTTGCCAGCGTTTTTCTGGAGCATCCGCATCAAGCAAAATCATACCCAACTCACAATCTTGGGGTGTAATTCCCCAATGGGAAAGTGTCTGAGCATCTTGCATCGATATATAGCGAAATAATTGTCCTTGATCTAAGGTTTCCAGGATTTGCACGCTTGTAACGCAGAGATTACAATTCCCGTCGTAGATAACGTAGTAATTCATTGGGATATCAGATTTGTGTTCAAATGTTACTATGTATGAATACTTTTAAATTTAATTTTCCGGAGGAGTGAAAAAGTATTAAGGCTGTTTTAGAAACTAAGCATGACGTTAAACCTTAAAAGCTATCGTTTCTGGAGTGAGAACGATGCCAGAGGAAAAAATCTTAACTATTGATTTTGCTCAAGAAGAATTTTGTTCCGAGATTCTGCCACTTTCCCCCCTAATTTCCAGTTACAATGCCCAGTGGGATGGTATTCGCCTGGATCATCATCGACAACCTGCTCATGAGACTCCGGAACACAGCCCTCTACAACATATTATAAGTATTAGTCTCGAGCAACGCCTAACCAACACAGAGCGGATGTTAAATGGAAGTATTCAGCGTGAAAGCATTGCCTACGGCGATGTTGCTGTCATTCCTGCTAACAGTTATCACAAGTTAAGCTGGGACTCGGAAGCAGAATTTTTGGTACTGAGTCTGGAAAGAGGGCTTTTTGCCCGTGCTGCTTACGATTCAGTAGATTTACATCGGCTGGACATTATACCACATTTTGCTTCTCCCGCTCCGTTGATTCAGCAAATTGGGCTAGCGCTTAAGTCAGAACTAGAATCCCATGGCACGGGTAGTCGTCTTTACATCGAATCTCTGGCAACTACCCTCTGCATTCACCTGCTCAAACATTATTCTGTATCCGTTGGCACAATTGTCACGGACTCTCAGGGTCTTTGTCAACTCAAGTTAGGACAAGCAATTGAATATATTAATGACAACCTAGAAAAGGATTTAACATTAGCTGAACTTGCCGCCGTGGTGAGCATGAGTATGTATCATTTCTCACGCCTATTCAAACAGTCAACCGGGTTTTCGCCTCACCAATACGTTCTGAATTGCAGAATTGAGAAAGCAAAAAGGCTATTGGCTCGAACTGAGGAAGCGATCGACCAAATTTGTCAGCAAGTTGGCTTTCAGAATCAGAGTCATTTCACAAATGTTTTTCGCAAAATTATGGGTACAACACCTAACGCCTATAGAAAACAGGTGAAAATTTAGCTACGGTATTGAATTTTTGAATTGAGCAGAGTGCGATTATTTTCCCGTTACTATATTCTCAACACTGGAGAGTCAGGATGTGCTGGATTCGGGATTAAACGCTGATTTTTACAATCCACATGTAAATCTAACGTTTCCAATACAGTCTGACCAATCAGCACCTCGTCACCTACAACTAATGCAGCTTCAGTGGTTTCACGTCCTTCTACCTCAATAATCACAGGTTCGGTCAAACCGACCGATTCCTGTCTGCCGTCAGCGTACTTAGCTAACTGCTGACCCCGAATTCTTAAACCAAGCTGCTGCACTATATCCATCGGCAGCACAGTACGTACTGCACCAGTGCCTACAAGTGCTTGTGTCTCATATACACGCAATTGATTTGGGTTAAGCAGTCCTCGATTGACCAAAACTTCATCCACAGCATTCGTTAGCTTGACCTGTACTCGAACTTCTCCCATACTCTCATCAACTAAACGATTAGAACGATTGAAATCTAACATTAGTTGTGCCCTCCTCTAAAGTGGTTGATGCAGTTAGCTGGTACTTGATAAGTAGATAGACATAAATAACTCTAAAATATTTGTTCTCAAGATAGGGCGGGCAGGATGCCCACCCCACAAGAAAAGCCACTAAGATTGTGGGGTTGAAAGGATTGCCCGCTCTATTTTCACTTGATTTGCGCCTACTTACTTATAACTATTTTGCTCTACTTGTCAAATTGAGCTTGGTTTTTCCCCACAACTTCTTGCATACTGACCAGTTCCACTATCGCCTTTAAGGTGGTACGTTCAGTGCGATTAACAACAATCGCAGATTTTAGTGATAGTAACAACTATAGTAAATTAACAAAAATTATAACTAAATTAAAGCAATAATTCCATCTGTCGGTAGAGAGTTTCACACAGCATAGCTCTATCTGTAAACTTGTTTTATCGACTAATAATAGAATTATGAGTAACAACACGAATCGTCTTTACCCAACCCGCATTGACATTCCCGCCGCTCAGCGCTCCCAGCTGGCTGCACTTCTCAACCAAACTCTCGCAGCTACTTTGGATCTGAAAACCCAAGTGAAGCAAGCGCACTGGAATGTCAAAGGAACGGACTTCTACCAGTTGCATGAGTTGTTTGATGAAATTGCAGGTGAGTTAGAAGAGTTTATTGATTTGGTAGCTGAACGGGTCACTGCTTTAGGCGGATATGCATTGGGGACAGCTCGCTTGGCTGTTGCAAATTCAATATTGCCAGAATATCCTCTTGATATTGATGCCGGAATTGCTCATGTGACGGCTTTGGCAGATCGCTTTGCACCTTACGCTAAGCATCTTAGGGAAGCGATCGACAAAAGCAATGACTTAGGCGACGCTGACACTGCTGACCTTTACACCGAAGTTTCTCGCACCATTGACAAGCGTCTTTGGTTCCTAGAAGCCCATCTGCAAGCATCTGCAACGAATGTAGGCGATGGAGCAGCAGCGACTACTAAAACTAAACAACCAGCGATTGCTAAATAAATTGTTTTGAGAGCAACAAAGTTTCACAAACCTAACAGTATCTTTTTGGTAAGTACGCCACTATTAAGTGCGTACTTTTCATTTTTTAATAATAAACATTAAAATAGAGTTAAGTAACAAAGCAGAAATAAACGTAACTGGTGAAGACGGTTAATAGCTAATTACCTGACTACGATTAGGAATTAGTAATTAGCCATTAGCAAAGCTTTTTTAGCTAACCATCCACATGGAGATGAAACCTATGGCTAACAATATTACAACCAACCTAATTCACGATAGAAATGCACGCGGTCGTACTAAGATAGGCTGGCTTGACAGTTACCACACATTTTCCTTTGGTAGTTTTCACGATCCAAACCGCATAGGATTTCGCTCTCTACGAGTCATTAATGATGACCGCGTCGTTCCTGGTGCTGGGTTTCCTACCCACGGTCATCGGGATATGGAAATCCTTACCTACGTGTTGGAAGGTGCAATAGAGCATAAAGACAGCTTGGGAACTGGGTCCGTGATTCGTCCAGGTGAAGCACAAATCATGAGTGCTGGTACTGGCATTATGCACAGTGAATATAATCCTTCTCAAACGGATCCAGCCCATTTCTTGCAAATTTGGATTCTTCCTAACCAGCAAGGAATAAAACCAAGATATGAGCAGAAAGCTTTTCCCTTGGAAGAAAGGCGCGGTCAACTACGTTTAATTGCTGCTAAAGATGGACGCGACGGTGCTGTTACCATTTACCAAGATGTGGATTTATACACATCTATTCTGAAACCTGGTAATGTTGTAAATTATCACGTCAAGCCTAGTCGTTATGCCTGGTTGCAAATGGCTAAAGGCGTGGCTACCCTGAATGGTGAGGAGATCAGAGCAGGCGATGGAGTGCAATTGAGTGGGGAAGAACAACTCAAAATTACCACTGACATCGGCGCGGAAATCTTACTTTTCGATCTGGGATAATATAGGAAGGGGATTAAAAACCCGCGACGCGATCGCACGCAAAATTGCTACTCCAAACACCAAATGGTAACAAACAAATATCCAAGTATTTTGGGTTTGTAGGTAACGAAGGAGCCACGCGATCGCATCTCACATCTTGCATCTAACCCACGTTCCGCGAACGCTGTGGAAGTTGCGATCTTCGATGCCAAAACAGTCTCTTAAGAGATTAATGTACTCGAAGCTCTTTCATGTTTTTAAAAGACGACTCTTCAAGAGTATCCACATAAGGTCTACCTAGAGTTGGACCTTCCTCTTCAAGTACATCAAGTACCGCAGTAATGACCCTGAATATAGGCTATGCTGCCAGATGGAGCCTTTGCGGCGGGAGTGCTACTGGGTGCGATTCTGAGAGATGGGCTTTCGTGGCGATGGGTAATGTTTGTGAACGTGCCGATTGGCATTGCGGCAGTTGCTTTATCCCCAGTGCTCCTGAGTGAAAGCCGAAAGCAAACCGCAACAGCGCAAATTGATCTTGCGGATGCGGTCACAGTGATAGCCGGATTGGTGTTGCTGGTCTACGCCCTGGTGCAAGCCCCGGAAGCACGATGGGTTGGGGCTTCGACCGTTTTGCTGTTGGGGGGTGCAGCTGCCCTCCTGGCTCTGTTTGTTTGGGTGGAGTCGCGATCACCAGCACCCTTGGTTGCAGTTGCCACCGCGCGGACACAAGCGATCATTGCCAGCACAGGCAAGACCGTTGCGCGGCAAACAGCCACTACGGGCTTATACTATTTCACTAAAATCTTGATACATTATAGATTTCTCTCTCGTAGGGGCACGGCAGTGCCGTGCCCCTACTTGGGCTATTAGCCTTGTACTTGAGTGCGATCGCGAGATGTCGGTCATGGTAAGATCCACTCATGCAGTGGTAACGGATACGAAAAAGTCGCGCTTCAGCAAGATTAGAAAATTTTTAGCAAGAACTGAAAAGACACTACAAGAGCCTTATTTGTAAGCTTAGTTTTATGATTCTCCTTAGGATAGATTAGACAAGTAAGCGAAAACAGTATATTTGGATGACATATTACATAAGTTCCAAATGAGCCTCATCCCAAATAAAGAATTTTCTCTATCAAAAGGCTCAATTGTAATTCGCTTCCAGTTAATTTTTTTCTTAGGTTCCCTGTAAGCCATGAAATCCTCTGAGCCTCAAACTGACTTTGGAGAAAATTTTCCAGAAACCTTAGTAGAGCCACCACGCAGAAAGCGTTGGTGGCTTTGGCTGTTAGCTCTACCACTATTGGTAGGAGGAGGCTTTTTACTTTGGCGTTTTCTCAATCCTCCCGGAAATAAAGCACCAATCCCTGCTAGCGCAGGACCGCCACCGGCAGTAGTTAAGCTAGCCACCGTGCAAGCAGGTGCAATTGAAGATAGTTCAGAATTTATTGCCAGCCTAGAATCGCGCCACTCGGTAAAGCTCCAGCCGAGAATTCAAGGTCAAGTCACTCAGATATTTGTCAACCCGGGAACTGATGTCCCAGTAGGAGCTCCAATTCTCCAAATAGACCCCAAACAGCAACAAGCATCTGTCAATAGTGTGAGCGCCGCAGCTCAGGGAGCTCAGTCACAACTTGCAAATGCTCGTGCTCAGCTTACTTCCTTAGAAGCTGAGCGCCTATCTAACGAAGCTGATGTGAAATTGAACCAACAAGAATACCAAAGATATTCTAATCTGGCTGCTCAAGGAGCTGTAGCTCGACAAACTAGCGATCAGTATCTCAATAAGCGTGACGTAGCACAGGCTACACTGCGTGCAACTATTGGTAAGATTCAAGCGCAGCAAGCTACCATTGCCCAAGCTGAAAAATCCATACAGCAGGCACAAGCCAATACGAATGAACAACAAGTTCAGCTCCAGTATTACAAAATTACCGCACCCTTTCGTGGCACAGTTGGTGAAATCCCGGTGAAAGTGGGTGATTTCGTGAATACTTCCACACAACTAACTACCATTACTGAAAACCAACCTTTAGAAGTAAACATCTCTGTACCAATTGAACGGGGACCCCAATTACATAAGGGAATGTCAGTGGAGGTCTTGGACGCGCAAGGTCACAGCTTAGGTATCAGTCGGGTATTTTTTATTGCTCCCAATGTCAATAATAATAATCAATCAATACTGATCAAAGCATTGTTTGATAACTCTAAAGGTCAACTGCGAGCCGATCAATTTGCCCAGGCTAGAGTGATTTGGAGTCAGCGTGTGGGAGTGTTAATTCCAACTACAGCAGTTGCTCCGGTCGCTGGAGAAAATTTTGTCTACGTAACGCATTCCGAAAAATCCCCAGAAGGAAAGTCCCAAGTAGTAGCTCGGCAAAAGCGTGTTAAGTTAGGCAACATTAGAGGTAATAACTACCAAGTACTCGAAGGATTACAGCCAGGAGAGAAAATCATTGTCTCAGGGCTGCTTAATCTTAGGGATGGTGCTCCGATAAATCTTGAGCCTTAGTAATGGTTAATTGTTAATGGTTAATG
>CAZZXJ010000155.1:0-11152 GCA_964657905.1 uncultured Stigonema sp. | reverse complement strand
CCCTCAACCGAATTCAAACGATAAGTGATTGCTCCAGGATCGGTGGTATCAAATAGCCATTCAGCTTCTTCCTTAGAGAGTTTAATAAAATCGACATGCTTAAATAATTCCCGAATTTTTTGCGGTGCAATGTCAGGATCAGTCCAAAATACAGGACGCCAGTTGACATCCATCAAAATCTTCATGTCGTATAGTTCTGCCAATTCCAGGGCGCGGTGAATAGCACGCCCACTTTCGGGATATGCCAATTCCAAAGTGCCCAAAACCAGAAAATCTGCTCCTTGAAATAGCGACTGCGGCAAAAGTTCAGCTTTCAGGTGGGTATCGGCAAATTCATTGGTATCGAGATCGCCAAATCCAGCAAAGCTGCGATCGCCCGCCTGATCGCGCACAACATAAACAAGCCGCGTTGGTGCTGTCGGATGGCGTTGCACCCCTGTTGTATCTACACCTACGAATTGCAGGAGGTTTACCAGTGTATTCCCTGATTCATCTTCACCGACAGCGCCAATAAATCCTGCTGGTGTCCCTAGTTTTACCAAAGCACAGGCTACGTTAGCGGGTGCCCCCCCTGGGTAGGGAGTCCAAGACTCAACTTGCTCCAATTTTAGCCCCAATTGATCGGCTAAATAATCAAACAAAACTTCACCCAAGCACAAAACACGGGGATTGGTCATCTCATTTTAGATTTTGGATTTTGGATTGAAATTTCCCGTATAAAATCTACAATAATTTCTGCTCCTTTGTCGGCAGTCGTTCATACAATTAATTAGAACAGTTATTTTTTGCTTCAGTAATAAAGCAGTGTTACTAAGCAATTCATGTAATATTTAATACTAATATTTTGTGACTGGTCTTACCGCCCACTTTAGCCACAAAGGAAATATTGACAATAGTGCTATTGCTAACACTTGAAACACCTACCTCCGAAAGAATCTTCTAGAATGAGAAGGAGCGATTAAGTACATATACCAACGGAGGAATAAATAACTCATGGCTGGTGGCAAGTCTCAGACCCCTGTTAGTCTGTCAGACAGAGAACTGCAAATTATCGACTTAGTGGCCACTGGCTTAACTAACCAAGAAATTGCAGCTAAACTGGAAATTAGCAAGCGTACAGTTGATAATCACATCAGCAATATTCTTACTAAGACCGAAACAGACAATAGAGTAGCTCTTGTGCGTTGGGCTTTGCAGTGGGGTAAAGTCTGCTTGAACGATGTAAATTGCTGTGCTCTACCTAACCAAAACGATTAAAGAAACTGCTAGTATACTGCCAAGCTAATTTTGACTGTTTGCTGGTTGTTCTCCCCCTCACGCCTGCTGACTTTTAAGTGCAACCTCTCAAAATTAAGCAACAGCAGAGTACTGGACTGTTCGTCTTCTTGGGTGGAGGAAGTCCTGCCTCCACCCATACACATTTATTTTCGCATGACACCGGCACGAAAGGAAGTGCCGCTTCCTCTAGGATAAAATTTGGCTACAGGCTTTTTCCCGCTCCCTTGGAATTAAAAATTAAAAATTATAAAAGCTTAGGACTTACGCATTGACAGAAATAGTCTTGTATGCGCTGGGATGAGTCAGGCTGCGGAGCGCAATATTAATTTGGGTAGACCACCTTACCGTAGGGGCGCTCTTTACCCCGCCCTTACCATGTGGTCAATTCTACGAGATGAAACGACCGAATTCCATTATACATATGATGCTCAAGAGCGTATATAGGACTTACGCAAACTCTACGAATTCTTGGCGATCTTGGCACGCCAGTTGCTTCAACGCGGGGAACCCGCGCAACGCACTGGCTTGTCTTGGCGGTTCGATAAATTAAGCTTTTTGGCAATTTTTGCGTAAGTCCTAAAGCTTATGATGTAAGTTTTTCGTGCTCTTGTTGAATGGTTGCGCACGAGGCGGCGTCTTGCACTAGAGAGGGCGCGACCGAAATAACCAGACAGTTAGAAACAGCTTCAAACAAGCGTCTATGTATATATATTTCTCTCCTGACTCCTGACTCCCGACTCCCTACACTAGTGCCCCTAAAAAAAATTTTGTCTTTGATCAGCCGAACATATATCTCTTAATCAACAAATATTAGCAATAATTCACTGGTTCTAGCGTTATATTTCAAAGAAATATATATTGCTCTATCGAACCGGGGAGCAGTGTTGCTGTGAATACATCAGCACCTTTTCAAGGTGGCTTGTCCAGCTATCGACCGCCAGATGCGCCTGGAGGTAAGCGAACAATGATTATTCCTCCTCATCCCCACTCTCCACTCCTGGTTGTAAAATCAGGTGCTGTCAATTGAATTGCTTGCTCATCTATGACTTTAGACCCTGTTTTTGCAGCTAGGCTGCGTTCCTCTGCTGACCGATTATTTTATCTACTGGAAAGATTCACCCTCTCCCGGGTGCTGGTTATTGGAGATTTGACTCTAGACGAGTTTCTCACTGGTCAAGTAGAAAGAATTTCTCGGGAAGCACCAGTGTTGATTCTCCGCCATGAGACTACTAGGCAAGTACCGGGAGGTGGGGCAAATGCAGTATACAACTTTGCCCAATTGGGGGCTAAAGTTTTGGCTGTAGGGCTTTTGGGCCAGGACGACCAGGGAAAGGCATTACGTGGTTTGTTGTCAGATGCAGGAATTAATACTGATGGCGTTTTTCTTGACCCAAACCGCCCAACAGTGACTAAAACGCGAATTTCCGGTCATTCCCGTCAATCAGTGACTCAGCAAATAGTCCGGGTAGACCGAAAATCGGATGATTTCCCGGACACGGATTTGCAATTGCAGTTGGCTAAGTATATAAAAGAGCAAATTAATTCAGTAGAGGCTGTAGTATGTTCTGACTATGGTGATGGGACTCTGACCGATCCTGTGATTGCGGCGGCGTTGTCTGGGCGGCAAACGATTGTGGATGCTCAAAAGCATCTGAAACGGTACTGTGGGGCGACAATATTTACCCCTAACCTACCGGAAGCAGAACTTGCTGTGGGCTATGGGATTACTGATGAGGTAACTTTGACTCAAGCAGGTAGTGACCTATTGGCATTGACGCAAGCACAGCATATCTTGATTACTCGTGGTGAGCAAGGGATGACTTTGTTTGACCGCGATGGTGGGGAACACCACATCCCAGCTTTTAATCGGACTGAGGTGTTTGATGTTACAGGTGCTGGAGATACGGTGGCGGCGGCGTTGACTCTGGGTTTAACTGCTGGTGCGTCAGCTTGGGAAGCGACGGTTTTGGGTAATTTAGCGGCTAGTATTGTGGTACGGCAGTTTGGCACGACAACGACAACGCCTGAGGAAATGAGGGTGGCATTGCTAGCGTTGTTGGAGGAACAAGAGTAATGAACCGTACAAGCGCAGAGGAAACAGAGGAGTGAATTTGATGAGTTGTCGGTTGTTAGTGACTGGTGGTGCGGGGTTTATTGGCGCGAATTTTGTGCATCACTGGTGTCGGACTTATCCTGATGATCGGGTGGTGGTGTTGGATGCGCTTACCTACGCAGGGAACCGGGGTAATTTGGCGTCGGTTGAGGGGCGAGAAAATTTTCGCTTTGTGCAGGGGGATATTTGCGATCGCACCCTGGTTGACGGGCTATTACAAATGGAAAATATTGATACAGTTGCCCACTTTGCTGCTGAATCTCATGTTGATCGGTCGATTTTGGGTCCTGGTGCTTTTGTGCAAACTAACGTGGTGGGAACTTTCACTTTGCTAGAAGCTTTTCGTCACCAGTGGGAGGTCAGTTCAAAGCCGTCTGATTATCGTTTCTTGCACGTTTCTACTGATGAAGTGTACGGTAGTTTGGCGCCCAATGACCCTCCTTTTAGTGAAACTACGCCCTACGCTCCCAATAGTCCTTATTCGGCGTCTAAAGCTGGTAGCGATCACTTAGTCCGTGCTTATTCTCATACTTACGGACTACCAACAATGATTACCAATTGCTCTAATAATTATGGTCCCTATCAGTTTCCAGAAAAGCTAATTCCCTTGATGTGTATTAATACCTTGATGGGTAAGCCATTGCCAGTCTATGGCGATGGCAAAAATGTCCGAGATTGGCTTTATGTGGGCGATCATTGTAGTGCTTTGGATATGGTAATTCATTTTGGTACACCTGGGGAAACTTACAATATCGGCGGCAATAATGAGGTGGAAAATATCACCCTTGTGCAGATGTTATGCCAGATGATGGATGAATTAGCACCCGATCTACCAGTGTATCCCTCAGCAGATTTGATCACTTTTGTCAAGGATAGACTTGGACATGACCGGAGATATGCGATCAATGCGACTAAGATGAAAACTCAGCTAGGTTGGACGCCGTCAGTGACGATCGCAGAGGGTTTAGGTCTAACTGTTGAATGGTATCTTACTCACCGTGATTGGTGGCAACCCCTACTATCTAAGGAATATCAGACTTACTACCGAAAAATCTATGGGTGAAGTACCTCTGTATTCCTAATCCTATTAATGCAAGGCTGTACTTAGGGCACCCAACAGCAAATTCAGTAAAATCCCTGTGTCTAAAGTTCCCTACTCCCTAATTTCGGTATAATTACTGATAATATATTAGTAATTGGGAGGAGCTTAAACATTGATATGACTACATATTAGTACAGATTCTCTCATTGCCTTAGCAGACTACTTAGTCCCATAACTAAAAGATTTGCCCCTCAAATAAATGTTCCCATTTTTTGGAGCCTTTATTATTTTCAGTTGCACTACCCACATAATGGAAGTTTGGATGCTTTGGCACTCGACTGACTGGCTGTCTAATATCATCAAAGCTTTGATCGCTGCGGTATTTTTGTATATAGTTATTACCCTAGCGCCGAGAATTCTCCAGCTCCTAGCATTGACAAGCCCTGCAAAACTAGAGTCAGCTAACCATAAACTTAAAGCCGAACTGAGCGAATCTAGCCCCATAGAGGAGAACCTAGGTTTCTCCCAACAAATGCTGCTGTTAGTTCTCAACAATATTCCCCAACACATCTGTTGGAAGGACACAAACTCAGTCTACTTAGGTTGTAACGACAGTGCTGCCAAGGCAGCTGGTCTTGAAAGTCCAGAGGCGATTATTGGCTTGACAGACTACGACTTGCCTTGGACGAGGGAGAACTCAGATCACTACCGTGAGTGGGATACCCGAGTTATGAATATGGATACACCTGAGTATCACATCATTGAAACTCAATTGCAAGCAGATGGTAGACTGGCTTGGTTGGATACAAGTAAGATCCCGTTACACGATGCTCAGGGAAATGTTATGGGCATCCTACTTACTGTGGAGGATATCACTGTGCGCCAGCAAGCACAAGTAGCCCTGAAACAAGCCAATGAATTGCTAGAAATAAAAATTCAGGAGCGGATGACTGAACTAAGGAATCTCATTCAACACCTGGAGTCGGAGATTGCACGCTCTGTAGTACAGGTAGCACTCAGACAACCTGCTGGGGTTCCCTATGCAGTTTGTGGCATCTCTACCGACATCACCGAGCGCAAAGCCGCTGAAGAACGTATCAGATTTCAGGCTAATTTGCTGTCCCAGATGAAGGAGGCGGTGATTGCAATTGATCATGAGCAGCGGATAACTTATTGGAACCAGGGGGCGGAACAGCTATACGACCTCACGTCTGATGAGGTACTCGGTCGGGCGTTGGACGTAGCATATCAGCATTGCTGGCTCCACCCAAAAGACGAGAAGGCTGCATATGACTCTTTGGCAGCAACAGGCTCTTGGCACGGTGAGAATATTCATATAAAAAAGAGCGGCGAAGAGATACACGTCGAGTCATGGGTCAGCGTACTGAAGGACGCTGACGATGCTAACGTTGGTCTGCTTGCCGTCATCCGTGACATAACTGGGCGCAAGCGGGATCTGGAGAATTTGCGACTCGCTTACGACGAGTTAGAAATACGGGTGAGAGAACGTACTGCTGAACTTGAGAAAGCTAACTTGGAATTGCTGACTGAAAATAGCGATCGCCAACGAGCAGAGTTGGCAGCTCGCCAAAGTGAGGAGCGATACCGCACACTCGTTGAACAAGCAGGGGATGGCATCTTTATTACTGATTTTATGGGCAATTATCTGGACGTGAATCCGAGGGGCTGCGAGATGTTTGGGTATTCGCGTGAGGAACTCCTACGCATGCGCATCAGCAGCATGGTTTCCAGCGAAGACATTCCAGCACTGCTTCAGGCACTGTCAGACTTGCAATTGGGGAAACCCACGGTGACACAGTGGCGGTTCAAACGTCAAGATGGCAGAGTTATTCCCATCGAAGTTAGTGCCAAAATGCTACCTAACGGGCATTTACAAGGTATTGCACGCGACATCACAGAGCGCAAGCGAGCCGAGTACGAACTGCTGCACAATGCGTTTCACGATGCACTGACAGGTTTACCCAACCGAGCTTTGTTTATGGAGAGTTTAGGGCGTGTAGTCCAGCAGGCAAAACGGCAAGATGATTATTTCTTTGCTGTACTCTTTCTAGACTTGGATCGCTTTAAGGTGATCAATGACAGCCTCGGACACCTACTTGGAGACCAATTCCTGATCGCTATTGCCAGCAGGCTAGAACCATGTCTACGCTCCACGGATACGGCGGCACGTCTCGGGGGAGACGAGTTCACAATCTTGCTTGAGGGGATCAAGGATTTCAGGGACGCGATTAAAGTTGCTGAGCGGATTCAACAGGAACTGGCTTTGCCCGTTGATCTCAATGGGCAAGAAGTTTTCACCACGGCCAGTATTGGCATTGCCCTGAGTTCGACCGGCTATGACCAACCAGAAGACCTGCTGAGGAATGCTGACACGGCGATGTACCGAGCCAAGGCGCTGGGCAAGGCACGCTACGAAATATTCCACATAGACATGTATGCGACTGCTGTAGCCAGATTGCAGTTGGAAACAGATCTGCGCCGCGCCATTGATCGGCAGGAGTTTCGAGTTTATTATCAACCGATTATTTCGCTCAGTAATGGCAGGATTTTAGGGTTTGAGGCTCTGATCCGCTGGCAGCATCCAGACCGGGGTCTGGTGAGTCCAGCTTCTTTTATCCCCATGGCAGAAGAAACTGGACTGATTGTCTCTATTGGCTACTGGGTGCTGCGTTCTGCTTGCTGTCAGATGCAAGCATGGCGGGTGCGTTTTGGGGCTGACTCGCCAAAGAAAATCAGCGTCAATCTTTCTTTCAAGCAATTTTCCCAGCCGGATTTGATGCAGCAGATTGCGCAAATTTTGGATGAGACTGGTCTTGATGCCTGCTGTTTAGAACTGGAGATTACTGAAAGCGTCATCATGGAAAATGGCTTGGAGGCAGTTGCGACACTCTCACAACTACGATCTCTCGGGATTGAGTTGTCCATTGATGACTTTGGAACCGGCTATTCATCATTAGGTCGTCTCCACAGCTTTCCCATTAGTGCATTGAAGATCGACCGCTCCTTCGTAAGCAGCATGGTCACTTACTCGAGTAATTTAGAGATTACTGAGACAATTGTGACACTTGCACACAAGCTAGGCGTATATGTGACAGCGGAAGGAATAGAAACGGCAGAACAACTAGCACTCCTGAGAGCTTTGAAATGTGAATTAGGACAGGGACAATTTTTCTCTGAGGCATTGAATAGTCAGGCGGCTGAGGCTTTAATTGTGGCTTTTCCCCAGTGGTAATTGGCTCGCTTGGAATTAAAAATTATAAAAGCTTACATTATAAGCTTTTCGCGCTCTTGTTGAATGGTTGCGCCCTTTGGACGCCCGATGTACTAAAAAGGGCGCGACAGAAATAACCAGACAGTTAGAAACAGGTGAAAACAAGCGTCTATGTATGTATTCTTCAAGGGCAAGACTCCTGATATAATGTCCGGCCAATCGCCAATAAACCTGTTTGTAGTAAGGACTTCAGTCCTTGCTTTTTAGTGCCTGAGGACTGAAGTCCTCACTACAAACTTACTTTCGGTTATTTCAGCGGACGTGATATGACTCCTGACTTCTAACTCCCTGTGAATAAGATAAATCCGACCGTCTTTCATAAAGGAATAGCCTCTTTTAAGACTTTATCTTGAATAAAATAATGTAAATAATTAGTAGTTACCACATCAATTTCCCGATTCAACAAAGCTTCTAACTCTTGAACCAAGCCACTAGGAAACCAAGGCGTAATTTTATTCAAGTCATAATCAATCAAAATATCAATATCACTGCTTGGTGTTTCTTCTCCTCTAGCTACACTACCAAAAATTCGGAGATTATAGGCACCATGTTTAGCAGCAATACTGAGAATTTCTGCTCGTTTTTCTTGAAGGAGTTCTTTTAATCCCATTTTTAACTTTCTTTCATAACACTACAGATTATTTTAAAACATTATCTTTAATCACTTCATGCAAATTATTAGTTTTAGCAACATTAGCTTTTCACCCAACCTCAAATCCTTATACGAATTAGGTAAGGAGTTTTGAAGTTACATTCAGTTCTGGTACTTAACACAAAGGTGCGGAGGCGGTAACGATGGCGCTCAAAGGCTGCTGCGGAGGCAATACGGTTCGGTTAAGGTTGTGGATGAAAGTTTCTCTCTAGATATGTTATCAGGGTTAAAAACCATAGAACATTGTCAAAGGCAGAAGCAAGGATTTTACCATCATGGCTAAAACAAAGGCTATAAACCTTATTACTATGACTCCCTCTCAGGAATGGTATTCCGTAAAGATTTAGAGTTTTGATTTCGCGACCATCCAAGCAACACCAAATTTTGATTTCTCCATATCCACCAGAAGCGATTGTTTTGCACTCTTGATCAGGGTCAGTCTAAGAGGAGCAACCTTAACAAGAGCAATCATGCCTAACGGTACACTTCATCAGTAAAAATGCTTTAGGTTTAACAACCAATCTTGTGCAGCTTTTGGGGAATGCAGGTGTACTACTTGCAGATGGGCATATTCAGGTTTTTTCAACAGCAGCGGATATTCTCTTCGCCTTTTGTGGTAAGTCTGAAGCACCCACAAAATAATCGAATCCCGACTGAAGGTAGTTTTCCAAGTCTCGCGGTTACCATTGCAAACTTCCTGTTGTGTCACCACCCGCCGAAAAGTTCGCCAAACCACACGACTCATAACCACTGAGAAAGAATAATCTAACCAAACAACCGTATCAGCTTTTCCCCAAACGATATCACTTTCCTGGCTGTTCAAATTACCATCTACCACCCAAGTATTGCCTGACACCGCTTGAGAAACTCTCTCTCGCATCACATCATTTGGCACTTCCACCCAATTAGGTTCCCAGTGCAGCTTATCCAATTCCACATGAGAAATGGCAAGACGCTGCGAAATTTCTCTCGACAAAGTCGTCTTACCCGATCCACTCGTCCCCACGACAGAAATGCGCTGCACTGATCTTCCTCTCTTGGCGATCTTGGCACGGCAGTTCAGATCGCCGGAAGCCGGCGCTCTGACTGCCTCGTCTTGGCGGTTCGTATCTTTAAGTCGTATACTCAGCGTTAATCTTCACGTAATCATAACTCAAGTCACAACCCCAAGCCTGACCCACACCATGTCCATTGCCAATACTAACAGCAATGATCACTGGATTATCTAACCGTTGCGTCCTCACAGTCAGGCGATCGCCTGACAAATCATTGCTCATGTTGGTAGCTATCACATCTTTTGGCAAAGAAGCACCATCAGCAGCTTGTTTCAAATATGCACTAGCGGCGAGACGGTCAAACGGTAATGGTTGACCATTTTCCATCAGCAAGAAGTGACCTAACTGAATTTTCAGGCTGTCTTGCTGAAAAGGCACACCTGCACGTCCAGCAGCAGCGGCGATGCGTCCCCAGTTGGGATCACGTCCAAAGATGGCAGACTTGACTAAGGACGATCCAGCAATAATTTTGGCAACTTGACGAGCTGATTGTTCATCAGGTGCGCCAGTCACTTGCACTTCAATCAGACAGGTTGCGCCTTCACCATCACGGGCGATCGCTTTCGCCAAATGCTGGCAAACTGCTGTTAACATTGCCTCTAATTTTTCTGCTTCTGTCCCCATTTCAGTAATTGCTGGGGTGCGGGATTGTCCATTGGCAAGGGCAATCAAACTGTCGTTTGTGCTAGTATCGCCATCAACAGTGATGGAATTGAAGCTTCTATCAGCGGCTCGACTTAACATTTGCTGCCATAGTCCGGGTGATACTGCTGCATCACAGGTAACAAATGCCAACATGGTTGCCATATTCGGATGAATCATGCCGCTTCCTTTGGCAATGCCGCCAATCCGCACCGGGCGATCGCCGATACTTGTCCCAAGCGCAATAGATTTTGTGACCAAGTCTGTGGTAATAATTGCACCTGCTGCTGCATCTGACCCTGTTTCTGATAGCGCTGCTACTACTTTGGGAATCCCTGTTTTTAGTGTCTCCATGGGAATTCTTTGCCCAATTACCCCAGTAGAAGCTAATAGCACAGATTCTGAGGGGATACCCAGTGCTTGTCCTAACATCATGGCACTTTCTAAGGCATCTAGCCAGCCTTGAGTACCTGTAGCGGCGTTTGCTTGTCCCGCGTTGCACAAAATAGCACGAGCGCTCTGCTTCGAGAGCAAGCGTTGGCGGCAATAATCCACGCAGGCTGCTTTGACTTGATTGGTTGTCAATACTCCAGCTGCGATCGCGTCTACTTCTGATATGATCAGAGCCAAATCGGGCAATCCTGATGGTTTTAGTCCTGCTGTAATACCTGCCGCCCGATATCCTCTAGGTGCTGTTACACCACCAGTAATTTCCTGCCAGTCTCCCATTATTCCTCCCCGACAACTATTTAGTTGCTTGAGGAGAGATTATATCAATATTTTGTCATTAGTCATTAGTCATTGGTTATTACTACTTAGGCAAATGACAAAGGACAAATGACTAAAAAAGAAAAAAGAGAGCTACTTGGGCAGCTCTCCAGATCATCAGGGTGCATCTTCATATCAGAGTATATCATTTAAGGTGTGAGGGGTATCACCCATTATTTATATTTTTTTGGTAAAGAAATCTTAAGAAATTTCTGTTCTAGCACCTCAGGAAAAATTCTCTTTCTAATTCCTGACGAGAAACCCCTGACGCTAACGGGTGACCGAAGAGGCAGGGAGCAGGGGGCAGGGG
>CAZZXJ010000154.1:1165-11199 GCA_964657905.1 uncultured Stigonema sp. | reverse complement strand
TGTGCAGCAGCAGAAGATCCTGCTGGTTTTTTAGATTTAGAGCTAGATTTAGCGGGTTTTTTCTGGGTTTTAGATTTAGCTTGTTTTTGAATATTTAATTTTGCAGAAGATTGGTTGACTGTATTTGTGCCAACGATCGCAGAAAAATCACTTTGAACACTGCCTCCTTGTACGTCTTTACGAGCGGATTTGCCTGACTCGTTTTCGTTTCTTAGCTCAAATGGTTTAACTTCAATAGGTGGAAGTTCTGCATCCGCTCCCATCAATGAGCTATTGGCAAACGCAGGCAAAGATTCCTCGGAATTGCTCGATTGTGGAAATGAGGGAAATTGTAGCAAGCCTCGTCCTTGAATAGGAGTCAATGGCTTGATCAGTCCAGTTAGCAAAGGTGGAAAGGTAGACTTTTTTTGCAATAAGAGATTGGGCGCAGTTAAAGGCGCTCCTAATCCCAGCAAGGGAGCTTTTATTCCAAGTGGAGGTTTAATAATTTGCATAAGTACCACTAAGACAAGGGAGGCGAATTAAGTCACGAACTAGAGAAGAATCCTTTACTGATACGAGTTGTACTATTACCTCCCCCTGCTTTATTTCCGACTTTCAAGCCCTCATAGGCAAGAGTTAATTCTTCAATAGCGACACTATTTCCATCTGCTTGGAGATCGGATGATTTCCAGGCTATAGGAATAGCACCAATGAGAGTCCAACTTTTCATGATGTCGCCAGCTTGATTGAACACAAGAATGTTCACATTCCGCCGACTAGTCTTTTTTTCAAATATTTCGCTGATCCAGTTCCAAAAGTTCGGATCATCTGTAATGCCACGTTTAAGGGTTACATCTGCAAACTCTGCATGACCTAAAAAAATACGTTGCTGGTTATTGACACCCCCTTCATAGTAGGTTTCTTTCTGGATTTGAACGCTCAGCCCTGAGCATTCAGTAAAAGATGCAGCTATAGTGCTGCCTATCTCTACATAAAAACGATTGGTGGTAACATAATTCAACTGATGATTAATCTTGCCATTTACATCATTAGAAGTATTAGCGACCATTACAACCACCTTTGTTTGCCATAGTTTCTAATCCGCTCCTGCTGACAGCGCATATCTTCTAGAAAAAGCTCATACACCCGGTCAGTGAGCAAGTTCAAGATTAACGGGTCATTGAGGTACTTAACTGCATCTGTAGGCATCGCAGCGTATCCTGCTGTGCCTGCAATATCTCCAATTGGTGCTAAAGAGGGCTGTATTTTCTTTGAGTGCATGACTAAATAACCTATCCTAAATTCTAGGCTATAGGCAATGCATCAGAATCAGAAGTAGCCAAAGGTCGAACTCGCTTTTATCCGCTCAAGTTGATCTGAGTGAAACTGTGAAACATACCAGATTATCTTGACCGAGTTGTAACGAATCATTGTGATTGAGGGGGAATTGAACACCAGGAGAGAGAACATTCCCGTTTAAATAAGTTCCATTGCGACTATTATTGTCAACTAGCATGTATGTATTTTGGGACAAGTCCCAGTAGATTCGCGCATGGGAACGGGAAACTATTCCCTCATTGGGGATACCAGTCAGGTCAATTTCTAGCATAGCTTTGTGAGTCGGGGTTCGCCGACCAATGTAACCCTCTTCTCCCAGCAAGCGAAATTCTTTTCCCGAAGTATGGATCAGCTTCAGAGTTGGTCGAACTGGCGGGGCTGGTGCTGACGGTACATAGGGAGGCGGAGTCTGAGAGGCTGGCGATCGCGTGGAGGGTTGAGCTACGGGAATCGCTTCAGCAGGTCGTACTACCGGAGGAGCCTGATTCTGAGGTACTTGAGTAGAGGCTACCACATTGCCCAAAGGTTCACCACACATAGGGCAGACCCTGGCATTGTTGGGTAAAGTACGGTTGAAATATTCGCAATTGGGGTTACGGCATCGATTTGCACTCATAGCACTAATAGGAGATCAAATATTCCTTAAATAGTTCAATTCTGTATACATTCCTTGTCCTTAGGTACAGGCTGTAAAGGAACAAGCCCTGCTTTACTTAATAGACACTGACCTTGACGGGTAGTTAGCAAATCAGCAAATTTACTACCGGGGAGTGCGCGAGTGTTGTCTGTGGGAACTACAACAAAAAGAAAATAGCTTAACGGATAGCTCTGGCTTTGAAAACTTTGGAAATCCAAGCGGTTGTTTTTGTCACATATGTTATCTGAAGGACTTATTGGCTGACCATCGAGCCGCGAGAGGGCTTGAACAGCAGGTTGGTCATCCTTAACTAAAGCTAGTGGATAGCCTGAACATTGATTCCAAGTTTTACTAATAATGCCATAACTAATAATGCCTACTTGCTGTGTGTTAAAGTCATTAACAATATGCTGCTGAGTTACCTCGGTAGCTTCTTTTTTGACTGTTGCTTTATACAGAGCAATCAGTTGCGGGTCATCATTCAGTACTAGGTTTTGGAATTTACGTACCGCTTCCGGTTCGGTCGGGGCAAAAGGTGTTATGGGAAGATTAGGGCCACCAAGCTGCTGCCAGTTGGTAAACTTACCTGTGTAAATTTGACGCAATTGCTCGAAACTAATTTGCCCATGAAGAGCGTTGGGCAGATTTTGGTCTTGCTTACTGAACGGCACAAACACGAGTAAGCCATCATAAGCAATCCTTTTTCCAAATAGATTGTCTGTTAAGTTATTTACCGTCAAAGCGGTAATTGCAAAATTAAACTTTGAACTTTGTACTTCTTTTTTAGGTTGACTAGTTTGTATATCTGGTGAAGATACACGTTCGTAGTTAAATGTTGGGTTGGCATTTTGCTTAGTAGGATGCTTTAATAAGTCTTCTAAATTCTCATTGCTTCTTGGGCGAAATGTCAAGACATTGCTCCATGTTCCGTCCTTTTCTCCTGTGTAAGTAAAGTTTTCTTGAGGAACACCGTTTACATCGGAGAAACTGGGCACAAGCTGATTAAACGCTGTGAAGTTCTCTTCTTGTTCTGAGCGACTCTTTAAGAAGAACCAGTACAAAATTCCTCCGCCAATCAACAGCAAAGCAAGGACTCCTAGTAAGATTAAAGGTGTTCGTCCGAAACCTTTTTGTTTCTCCTCAGGGGTAACTACCCCTTCTTGACTGTTTACTTGGTGTTCTGTAGGGAGTTGCAGCAAAGCTATCCGTGCAGCCTCCGCACTTTCAAAAGGAGTGTCTATGCCAATTAAGCGCTCAAGAAATTGCTTTAAATCGCGATCGCCAGTCTTCCATTGCTGGTCGTCTCTGAGATCGAGAGAATCATCTGCCCGTCCCACCCATAGAGAGAAAGCGACTCGTCCTAATTTCTCTAAGTCTTGCTTCTGATTAGGGATTGAAGATTGGGCAACAGATGGTGGTTCAAATAAACGCTCCCAGATACCCAAATCACAAAGATATATAGTAAAGTACTGTTGATCGTTTTGGACAATCAACAAGCTATCTAAACTGATGTTGCCGTGGACCAGATCCTGCCGCACTTGACCTGAGGGAAGGCGAAACTTTTGAGTGTGGAGAAACTGTAGGGTTTGCAGGGCTTGATTGAGGACTTCGCGCACTTGTTCAGCTTTCATGGCGCCTTTTTCTCTCAGGTACTGACTCAAAGTTCCAGAAGCTTCTAGTTTACCCTTAGTGACTGTATAACAGCGTTCTCCCTGCGGGTCAGCAATTGCCTCACTTGGACTGATGAGACGAAAGTCTTGGCTTCTACCATCTGCTTGGCTTACCCCCGCCACACGGACGAAAACATCTTGGCGCTGACTGGCTTCTTCGGAATTAAAAGAACGAGTGGGTAGCACATATTCCTTAATGACGACAGGTTGACTGTCATGCATTTGTATTCCTGAATACAAGCGACCCATACCCCGACAGCCTAAAATACGAGTTACCTGATAAGTACCCCGACTGCCTTTAATCTCAGCTTTTTCCGGCAACACACCCGGAAAAGCGCATTCCAGACAAAATTTAGCCTTCGGAAACTGCTTTACTGTCTCCTGAAGTTGATCGCAGCATAAGGGTGCGTTACGCGAACATAAGTATTCTTTATAACAAGGCTCTATTAAGGACACTTAGGATACTCCTTTGGAGCGATGGAATAAAGTCCGAGAAAGCTATCTGTGGCGATCGCGGAGCATGCCCATGCTATTGAGCCTGGATCAGATCTAGCCTCAGAGCGGCGACAATAGCTTGGGTACGGCTAGTAACCTGCAATTTTTCAAAAATGCTTGTTAGATGAGCCTTAACAGTAGCTACTGTAACATATAAACGGTTAGCGATTTTTTCATTAGAATCTCCTTGCCCTAACCAGTATAGAACTTCTTGTTCCCGTTCCGTCAAGTGAAGCTTTTGACGGGTTTGAACAGAAGCCTCTGAATCAGCCTGAAATTTGCGGAAAAAACCACTAGCAACCTCCGCCGGCAGATAAATCTTAGAATTGATCGCGGTGCTAATTGCCTCTGACAGTTGAGCCGCTACACGATTTTTAAACACATAACCAGCAGCACCTGCCTGCATGGCTCGAAAGATGAAATCATCTTCTTGGTGAGCTGACAATACTAAAACCTTACCAGTAAAATACATCTCTCGCAAACGGATCAGAGTTGTAATTCCGTCACCCGATGCCAATTCTAGATCGAGAAGGATTAAGGCTGGTCGTTGCTGTTGTGCAAGGCTTAAAGCTTGATCCAAACAAGCAGCTTCACCCACAACTTCTAAGAGTAACTGTCCGTTGACACTATAAAAATCGAGGAGAGTGTGCAACCCCTGACGGAAGCGTTGATCGTCATCTACGATCAGAACTGAAAGTTTTTGATCGGTACTCATAAACACCCACCCTGTTAAGAAGTTATAGTTCGAGGCAAGCTCAAACAAAACTGGGCACCGCCTTCCAGTGAATTTTGAATCCAAAGACTTCCTTGATGGTCAAGAACAATTTTCTTGGCAATAGTCAGACCAAGACCTGTACCTCCTGGGCGACGGGAATAAAAAGGGGTAAATATTTTTTTGAGTTCATCCGGAGAGAGTCCTGGTCCCTGATCGGCGATCCGAATCAGTACTTCACCTTGAAAAATCTGCCAACTACAGTTAATGGTTCCTGAGTTAGGACTGAAGTGAACAGCATTGCTAAGTAAGTTGTCAAAAACTTGCTTCATTTGCAAGCGATCTATAGCCAGGATAGTAGAAGTTTCAGGGTAACAGATTTGCAGTTGCTTCTGATTAATTAAAGGTTTTAATTCCTCAATACTTTCAGCTACTAGGGTTCGTAAATCTTGGAGAGTTACCCTTAATTTTGTTGCCTGACCGCAATAAATAAGTTCAGTTAAATTAAGATCTAGATATTGTACGCTTTCACGAATGATTGCCGCTTGTTCTTGCCAAGGTCCATCAGCTAATCCCAAGTATAAATTTTCTGCATAAAGACCAATCATTGCCAAAGGATTGCGCAACTGATGCCCTGCACGCTGCAATACATCTTCAAGAAGTTGAATTTCAGCTTGTTGGCGTCCACAGTCCAAATAAACATCTAAGTACTTACTCAGTACCATAGCCGAGCGCTTCACTTCCTGTTGCCAATTTGGAGAAAGAGGTTCGTGAGCAAGTACCAGGATATATTCAGGTTTTTGATTTCTGTATCCCAAAGGGCAAATATAACAATTTGATGTAAAATTGGCAAGGCTAACTTCATTTAAAGTAAAAGCAGGATAGTAGTCTTTTAACCATTCTTCTGTTCTCAAGTAAGCTAAGGTTATTGGAGAAAATGGAGGTTGACTTTGAGCATAATGAGTTACCTCTTGGTGATCTGACAGCAACGGATCGTGATAAACAATTCTGGAACAAAAAATCGGATAATTATCTGTTAAATGTTCCAGTTGTAGTTGACAGAAACTTTGTAGTTCGTCAGAGCGTGAAGATTTGGAATTAGCATTTAGGTTTTGTGTAGCAGACCATCTCGTTTTCAACTGCATAATCATGTCAACCAATTTGAGCGTAGAGGTGATTTGAACTTATAGAGTCTCGCCTTTAGTGCTAAAACTATGTTTAGCTTCCACCCATTTGTCAGTTTTAACCTAGCATTATTGGTCTGTTAGGCATCAACTAGACGTGCCGAGCGCGATCGCATCGTCAACCCTGATAGTAGACATATGCTTTGATTAGAGGGGGTTAGGCGATGTCTGACGACAAAACGCTTTTATGCGTTTACGCGTACAAGTCATCCTGTACTTTTAATAGGTGTGAGCAGAAACAAGTTATGCACTTTTGAAGTAGTACTCCACCAAAGCAACAATGCTTGGTTTATGATGATTTGTTCGTAGTGAGGACTTTAGTCCTCAAGAACACGAGGGCTGAAGCCCTCACTACGAACCCTTCAAAGTTTCGTTGGTCGACTACTAGAATTGGTAAGTCCTGCCAGTAACCCGTTCACAGATTGGATGTTTGCGGTTATAAAACCCAGCAAAACAAGCCATTATGCAAGGAAGCACTGAATGCGGCATTTCCGTTGGAAAGAGTGAAAGATGATGCGAGCAAAAGCAGGTTGGGCAAACAGAGATCGCAGGGTGCATCCCACTTTGGAAAAAATACCCGACTAAAGTCGCGGCTACCGGAACAAAGTCCGTCTGCGCGGACTTATCTAGAGCCTGCGGAGGCAGGCTTTGTTTGTGTAGCCCCAGACATAAGAGTCTGAGGGCTATTCGCATTCAGGGGATGCTCCCAACAGGGGTTACATGCCAACAGCCACAAGTTACTCTGTCAACCTTCTTGCTAGCATAAATTTTTTGGCGTTGCTGATTTCATCTATGAAAATGATTTTAAGTAATACCAAAATCTTTGTCCTGACATAGCAGTGCTACGTCTCTACATCCGGATTTATACCTCAATTCAGCAACACCAATTTTTTATCCTTAATAGAATTATTTAATTTTTCTTAATGTTTAACTCCTACTTTACTTTCGGGAATTTTACCATAACGACGCTAGCTTTTGCAACAAAAAAGCTCATTTGAGTGCCTTTTGCGTAATAAAGCTTAAGAGTTCTAAAGATGCAATAATCAAAAATATTTTGATAAGTTTGACAAGGAAAAATAGTTTGATAATTGTATCAATTGTTTAATCTTTTGGCTGGTTTTGTCAATTTAATCTAAGTAAGTTGGCGAGATTAATCCCAACTATGTAAACTTTTGTAAAATGACTCAAAAGGCTTGTAAGTAGGTAAGTAGGTCGGCGTGAATAATTAAAGGCTTGTAGTAAGCGCTAAGCGCGAAGACAGCGCTTACTACGAGCGAATTTAACTAACTTTACATTTCTTTACATAGTTTGGTTTACTATCGCCATTCTCATACTCGACCTTTGGCGAATAGGCTTGTACCAAAAGCCTCGATATTCTTGATTCTGTATACATATTGTGAGGGCTGCCAGAATGCCAGACGCGGTTAATGGTCAGCAAAGAGACTATCTAGGAAAAGGTTGGGCTTTCCCATTGCGCTTGAGTGTGCAGAGCGGGATACAGCTCACCTCCGAAGCACAAAAGGTTAAAGAATCCATTTGGCTCATCCTGTGCACCGAGCAGGGTGAGCGGGTATATCGTCCTAATTTTGGGTCGCGCTTGTCGGAACTGGTATTTGCACCGATGAGTAGTGAAACTCTGATCAGGATTCGCCTTTATGTTCTAGAAGCTTTGGAGACATGGGAGCCACGCATTATTATTAATGAGGTGCGAACAGATCCTGACCCTGTAAGGGGCAGAGTGGATATTATTATCAATTATCGTCTCAAAAATTTTCCTGATATTTATAGTTTTGTATATCCTTTTTATCTACTCTCAAAGGTGGAGTAACTGTGGAATTTGACTTTCTACCAAAATTGCCTTCCTCAAACTTAGACGATCGCACTTTCGATGAGTTAGTGGAAGAGTGCATGCTGAGAATCCCGCGCTACTGCCCGGAGTGGACAGACCACAACCTCAGCGATCCTGGGATTACGCTCATTGAATTATTTGCTTGGTTGACTGACCAGATGTTGCTCAGGTTTAACCAAGTACCTCGTAAAAATTATGTAGCCTTTCTAGAATTACTGGGCATTCGTCTTCAGCCCCCAGCGAGTGCGCAAACAGATTTAACCTTTTATTTAAGCACGAACCTAGAATCAGCCTACACTATTCCGGCTGGGGTAGAAGTTGGCACAGAGCGGACTGAGACAACTGAAGCGATCATCTTCACCACGGATCATCCTTTGGTGATTGGCAAACCCCGTCTGCGGCACTTGTTGACTGCCCGAACCGCTGAAGATAATCCTCAGAATCTGCGCGACCGAGTCACCGGTCAGTGGACTCCTCAGCACAATGGTGACTGGGGAGGTCGCGAGCAACTCCTGTTTGAAGAGCAACTACCAGGTAACTGCTTTTACCTCGTACTTGCACCGGACGATCCCTTAGAAGGCAACGTCCTACAAATCAGGTTTAAAGGAGCTGCTGCCACATCTACTGGTATCAACCCCAATCAACCACCTCGCCGATGGGAAGCGTGGGACGGTCAACACTGGCAACCAGTGTTGTTACGGGAAACTGACGATCAGACTCAAGGCTTCAGTTTCTATGAAATCGTGCAACAGGGTCGCAATCCTGCTCAAGGTGCAGATATCATTCTTCATCTACCTTTAAATTTGCCGGTAACAAACTTTACCACTTTCCGAGGTCGCTGGCTTCGCTGTGTCTTGACAACCCCAGATGCCAATCAACCTGGTTACACCAGTTCTCCACGGATTAATGCTTTAGCTGTGCAGGCAATTGGTGGTACAGTGGGTGCTAGTCAAAGTATTATCATTCGCAATGAACGCTTGGGAATAAGTGATGGTAGGTCAGGTCAGATATTTCAATTGCAAGGGTTTCCGATTTTAAGCCGTCGAGAAGATGAGTATATACTAGTGAATTCCCCAGGCGGTTTGCCTCGTAAGTGGCAAGAGGTTAAGGATTTTGCTTCTTCAACTCCCGAAGACCTCCACTACACAATCGATTCTCTGACTGGTAAAGTTCAATTTGGACCTTTAATTCGCGAACCAGACTCCCTCAAACATCAGACACAGGTTCGCTCAAGAATACAAAAGCCTGGGTCAGAAGATCTGAGAAAACTCAACAGTAATATTGAAGGGCAAGCCCTTGAACACCAGTACGGGGCAATCCCCCCTCGCGGGTCAGAGATTAGAATTGTTGCTTATCGCACAGGCGGGGGTCGAAAGGGTAATGTGAAAAGTGGCTCACTCCGGTTTTTGAAGTCTGCTGTTCCTTATGTGACCAAGGTGGACAACCACCAATCAGCACGTAATGGTGCTGATGCTGAAACACTGGATCAAGCCGTTATGAGGGCGCCGCAAATACTACGGACCCGCGACCGGGCAGTCACTGCTGAAGACTTTGAAGTTTTGGCGAAGCTTGCTGTTAAAGGGGCAGTAGCACGCGTCCGTTGTTTGCAACCGACTTCTTCTCGTGACGCAGGCATTGTACGTCTACTGATCGTGCCGCAAGCAAATACTGACGCCCTCACTCAAGGGTTGGGGATAGACCCAGAAAAATTTGCTCTCACCAATGCACTTCAACAACAAATTTTGAGCTACTTAAATGAAAGACGGTTATTGGGAGTACAAGTGCAGCTTCAGCAACCTGAGTACATAGGCGTCGTCGTTCGCGCGCAAGTTGCTCTCGAACCTGCCTACGATTATCCCAGTGCCCAGCAAGAGATTCTATTCAACTTACGCGTCGCCCTGTATCGATACTTAAATCCCTTGGTTGGAGGACCTGAGGGCAAAGGTTGGCCATTTGGGCGACCTGTTTATCCTTCCGATATCGTAGCATTACTGCAACAAACCCCTGGTGTTCGTTATTTAGGTGCAGTCCTGCTTTTTCCATTACGCAAGCAAGGTCAGACTTGGATTCGGCAAAGAGATCCAGAGCCTTTTATTGACCCTGGACAAGAAGGTTTGGTGTGTTCCTGGTCCGACAACAATCTGCGATCGAGCCATGACATCAGTCT
>CAZZXJ010000154.1:0-1065 GCA_964657905.1 uncultured Stigonema sp. | reverse complement strand
GTAAATGCATCTCAGCTTATGATCCAAACTCGCCCTAGCCCTCCCGTAAGCATTCAATTAACCCCAATGCGAATTCCTGAGGCTATCCCTTCGGCAAACCTAGTGCCTATTCCTGGCGGTGTAGGCACACAAGCAGTTCTGGAAAAAAGTTTGCTTTTGTACCCAGGAGAACCCAGCGAGATGGTTGTGCAAGTAAAGAACTTGGAACGACGCACCTTGCGGATAACCTTACGGGTTGATGGCGACTTTCCGACTGGATGGTGCCAGATTGGAACTGAGGGCAGTGAGATTGCTCCTGGGACGCAGATGGATGCTGTGCTTTATTTTTCTGTTCCCGCTACATTTTTTGAGGATCAGCAAGTACTCAGTCCAGAAACAAAAGAGCGATTAGTCCTCAACTTTCGCAGCCGCGTTTCTATACAGATTGACTCAGGCACTGAACAAGAACAAATTCTGCACGAGGAGTTTGATTTATATGTACGTCCCTACAGTGCGTACATAAATTTTTTGCCAGCTGTATATCGCGAAGTAGACTTTATTGGTCGATTTATTAAGATATTTGAACAAGCTGTTGAACCGATAATCCAAAGCTTCGATATCATGTGGGCGAACCTAGACTCCTTGACAGCACCACAGGCTTTGCTACCCTTTTTAGCCCACTGGGTAGCTTGGCCAATAGATCCGATGTGGGATCTACCCCAGCAGCGTCGTTTAATTCGCCATGCAGTGGAAATTTATCGCTGGCGGGGAACTCGTAAGGGTCTACGTTTCTACTTGCATCTTTATACAGGCTTGCCCTTGGATGACCATTTACCTCAAGAAGCTGACAAACATATCAGTATCATAGAACCCTTTGGTCAAGGTTTTGTGCTGGGTGCAGCGAAACTGGGCGAAGAAACTGTCTTGGGAGGTGGGCAAGCGTATCACTTTGTCGTGCGTTTGCGTCCTGACCACTCCCAGAACCTAGATGAAAAATTGGTGCGAAAAATTATTGAGCAAGAAAAACCTGCTTTTACCACTTATGAGTTGTTTATCGAATAGTTGTTAGTTGTTGATTGTTAGTTG
>CAZZXJ010000153.1:0-11237 GCA_964657905.1 uncultured Stigonema sp. | reverse complement strand
TGCGACCAGCAATCGGAGAACCGATGCTCACATCTTCCTGCCCAGTATAGCGGTGTAGTAGAGTCCCAAATGCCGCCAGCATGGTCATGAACAGGGTGACACCCTCACTCCTTGAGAGTGCTTTCAGCGATGCCGCCAGCGTCTGGGGTAGCATTAAAGATTGCTTCGCCCCTTGGTAAGTTTGGACTGGCGGTCGCGGTCGGTCGGTGGGCAATTCCAGTACATGGTTAGCACCAGCAAGCTGGTTTTTCCAGTAATCTAGCTGAGTGTCGAGTACCTGACCACAGAGCCATTGGCGTTGCCAAATGGCAAAGTCAGCATACTGGATCGTTGGTTTTGGCAGGGGGGAAGGTAAGCCATTGCCAAAGGCTTCATACAAGGCTGCCAACTGCTGACACAGGATACCTATTGACCAGCCATCAGAGGCGATGTGGTGCATGACCAAAAGCAGTATATGCTCTTGTTGGTCTATCTGTAGCAAGGTGGCTCGCAGCATCAAGTCAGATGCTAAGTCAAAGGGGCGTTGCGCTTCTTGCTTCAAGAGCCTTTGCACTTGTTCGCTACTAAAATCACAATCTAGCAATTCTGTCAAGTCAATCAACATCATTTCGACTGACCTTGGCTCGCCGATTACCTGTATCGGACTGCCATCAGCTGATGAAATAAAATTGGTTCGTAGGGCTTCGTGATCCGCAACGATCTCATCTATTGATTGCTGCAATATACCCACGTTGAGTCTGCCCCTCAAGCGATGTGCTGTCGGCATGATATACGCTCGGCTGTTTGGCTCTAGTTGCTCCAAAAACCACACTCTCTGCTGGGCAAACGATAGAGGGGCTGATTCCCGGTTCTCTATTTGAGGAATCATCTGGTGTTCCGACGAACTTAAGGCGTCAGCGTTGCTTAACTTCGCGATCTCTTCAGCTAGACCAGAAATTGTCGGTGCTTCAAACAGCAACAGCAGCGGAATTTCTACACGAAAGGCTTGCCGACACCGAGAAATCACTTGCGTCGCCAGCAGCGAATGCCCTCCCAATTCAAAAAAGTTGTCGTCAATGCCTACAAATTCCAGACCGAGAACTTGTGCCCAGATGGCGGCTAAGATCTCCTCCGTGGGGGTACGGGGTGCGCGAGTGCCAAAGCAACCACTTCTGTTGGTATCCGGTGCTGGTAGGGCGCGTCGGTCTACTTTGCCGTTGGGGGTTAACGGCACCTCCTCCAGGATCGCAAAGATCGCAGGCACCATATAGTCGGGCAATTGCTGCGCCATAAAGCGGCGCAATTCCAGATCGTTGGGAACTTGCTGTGTTTTGGGGACGACATAAGCCACGAGGTGCTTGTCGCCAGGGGATTCCCGAACTATGACCACCACCTCTCGCACAGAAGGGTGCTGTGCCAGCACGGTTTCAATTTCTCCGATCTCGATGCGGAAGCCACGAATTTTCACTTGATGGTCGATGCGACCTAGATACTCGATGTCTCTATTGGGTAAGTAGCGTGCTAAGTCACCAGTTTTGTATAGGCGTTCCCCTGGGGAGTTGCTAAAGGGATTAGGAATGAACCGCTGATCTGTAAGTTCTAGTCGATTCAAATAGCCTTGAGTTACACCAGCACCACCAACGTACATTTCACCAGGGACGCTGATGGGTACAGGCTGTTGATGTTGATCCAAAATGTACAATTTTAGATCGGGAATAGCAGAACCAATGACACTGCCGTTGCTTTTCAGATCGGCTATTGTTAGCGGGCGATAAGTTACATGAACGGTGGTTTCTGTAATCCCGTACATATTTACTAGTTGGGGAAACTGGTCTCCATGTCGCTCAAACCAAGGCTTTAAGCTTTGTAGTTCAAGGGCTTCGCCACCAAAGATGACTAGCCGTAAGTTCAGTTCTTTTGCAGTTGCTGAGAATTCATCTACCTGCATGAGTTGGCGAAAGGCAGAAGGGGTCTGGTTAAGAACTGTCACTCGTTCCGATATGAGTAAGTTGTAGAAATCCTCAGGCGATCGGCTTACGTAGTAGGAGACTACAACCAGCCGCGAACCGTAGATCAGGGATCCCCAAATTTCCCAGACTGAGAAGTCAAAGGCATAGGAGTGGAAGAGAGTCCACACATCGCGTTCGTTAAAATTATACCATGCCTCGGTTGCTTTAAATAGACGAACTACATTGGAATGGTTTACTAAAACGCCTTTAGGTTTGCCCGTCGAACCTGAAGTATAAATGACATAAGCGAAGTTATCAGCTTTTGTACCGCTTATAGGATTTTCCTGGCTTTGTTGAGCAATGTGTTCCGAATCAGCGTCTAGCAGGACTAACGGAGTACTATGCTGGGGGAGAGAGTCCACCAGTTGCTGTTGAGTCAGTAACACAGCAACCTGAGAATCCTCCAACATATAGGCTAGGCGTTCTTGGGGATACCCCGGATCTAGAGGTACATAAGCCCCACCCGCTTTGAGGATACTTAGCAGCCCAATCACCATCTCCAGAGAGCGATCTACGCAGATTCCCACTAAGACATCAGGTCCTACACCTAAGGATTGCAGATAATGAGCCAGTTGATTGGCACGGGTGTTCAGTTCCTGGTAGGTGAGTTGCTGGTTTTCAAAGACGACTGCGATCGCCGTAGGTGTTTTTTCAACTTGCGCTTCAATCAGTTGGTGGAGACAAGTATCCTTCGGGTAATCTGCCTGAGTATGATTCCACTCAAACAGCAACTGCTGCCGTTCATCTGCTGTCAGCAGGGGCAATTCTCCGACTCGCTGCTGTGGATTCGCGACAATTCCCGCAAGCATTATCTGGAAATGCCCTGCCATTCTGGCAATGGTTGCAGCATCAAACAAGTCTGTGCTGTACTCAAAAAAGCCTTTTAGACCCGATGCTGTTTCTTGTAGTCCCAAGGTCAAATCAAACTGCGTTGCCCTACTTTCCACCGATTGGGGACTGAGGGTCAGTGGTAGTTCTAGTTGCTCCATTGAGGTATCGTGGAAGACAAACATCACCTGGAACAGCGGATGATAGCTCAGGGAATATTCTGGATGCAGTTCTTCTACTAGCTTTTCAAACGGCAGATCTTGGTGGTCGTAGGCATCCAAGGTTACTTCCCGAATTCGACTCAGCAATTCCAGGAAACTTGGGTTGCCTTCTAGGTTGGTGCGCAAAACCAGAGTGTTGACGAAAACCTCAATCAGATCCTCAGTCTCGGCGCAGTTACGATTAGCAATGGGTGAGCCGACAATGATGTCTGACTGACCTGAATAGCGGTAGAGCAAAATCTTGAACGCTGCCAGCAACGTCATGTATAAGGTGACATTTTGGCGCTGCGAGAGTGCCTTGAGGGCTTCAGTCAGTCCTTGGGGTAGCTCTAGATATTGCCGAATTCCAGAGTAGGCGATCGCTGGCGGTCGCGGTCGGTCGGTGGGTAACTCTATGACTGGGGGACTGTTTGCTAGCTGCTGCTTCCAGTATTCAAGCTGCGATAGCACCTTTACCGTAAGTGATTCAAACATAAGTTCCTCCAACTTTGAGAATTCCCAGTAGTCCCACCATCACAGCAACTGTGTCAGGCGTAGACGCGTCAGCGGCTTGTCGTTCGCGCAGGGGCGACCACAGGAGAAGACATCGCTCTAAGAGAGCTTCAAACATCTGATGTATGCAGAGATACTTTGAGTTACCTGCTTCGCCTCGATTCGACTCCTCTAGCATTTGACTAACCAAGGCGTCAATTAAGGTTTCTAAACGAATATTTTGCTTAAGATCTGACTCTTGACTTGTTGTGTTCATGCACTTAATCTTTCCGCTCTTTTAAACTGAATCATTAGTCTCAAAAGTCTTGCCTAACTATCTTTATTGCTCATTTAAATTTGTATAAATAGGCGATTCATCAAGTCCCAACAAGGATATTTTATTTTTGATAATTTTTCCTAAGTCTTGTTTTTTTCTATAGAAAAAAGCAGCATCCATTATACTTACTTCAAGGCATTTAAGTTCTGGTAAATCTTGGCGTGTAGGTCTATTTACAGGTACTGGCCACTCGCTTCTCCCAATTCCTCGCCGCTGCGCGAACGATCAAAGTCAAAAGTCACTCGTCAAGAAAAGGATACAAGCCCCTAAATTTATTTATGGGGCTTAATTTTGACTTTTGACTTTTGAATTCCCTCGAAGGGGGCGTGACCTTGTTTCTTTTTAAGTATGAGAGTTGGGAAAATAATTAAGACTGATTCTTAATTATTTTTTAGCAAATCAAAATAAGTTTCCTTTGCTGAACTCTTTTGCTAACGAGTTTAATTTATTATGATAATTATTATTTTTAAATCAATTATGAAATTACGTTCAAGTATTTATTTGAATTGTAAAGTTTTCATATTTGAATACATTGAGATTCTAAAAAATATTTATGGCAAAATAAAGAAATTTTATGTATGCAAATAATTGCAATTTTTTTAATTAGATATTGCCTGTAAATGTAACTTTATAGTGATTATTTTATGTACATATGAAGTAGTGTAAATAATTTTTTATTCTATTGAGCAAGAGCAAATTTGGCAAATAAATTATAAATTCACAGTGTAAATACTTTTGTTATTTTTTTTTACAGCACCATTATCGGGTAGACCACAATATGACCGTAAGTAAGGGCGGGGTAACCCCGCCCCTACAATGTGCATGGGTTCAATTGAAAACTGTTATCACACTTTGCCGAAAATCCGCTTATTATGGTTTGTAGATTGTTACTGCATTATTGGACTGGTTACAGACAATCAGGCTAGTGCAGCGCGGCGTAAATAAAGCAACCATTTCAAACAGGCACAATCATTGATATATAAAGCTTTTGAATGAGTGACTTTTGACGAACGCGCAGCGGTACTAGCCTATAAGTTATACTCCTTCAGGAAGGTATACCTGTTATCTGATTTATATCTACTGTCTGGGGTATGAGTTTTAATTAATTTTGGAAGTGACTAAAAATATAAACCAAATCATTACCCAATATTTCTTTACATAAGTTTATATATATTAGGTACGTAATAGCCCCATTTGTGTATTGCGAAGGGCTTGCCTGCAACATCGCCTATTACTTTGAGAAAACAAGATTTTACTAGTTTAGCGGAAACAAAATGCGTATTTGGCAGGCTGATTTTTATCGTCGTCCCCAGCAAGATGCAGGGGGGCAAGTATTATGGGAGTTGTTGATTTGTGACGCAACTCGCAGCGAGGAGTATGAGGCTAGCTGTCTCCAACGAGAAGCAAATTCGAGTTGGGTTGCGTCTCAACTGCGGCTAGCAGCCCCCGGCAAACTACCAGATGTGATTCAGGTGTTTCGTCCGCAGTGTTTGAGTTTAATTGAACAAGCAGGGCGCAGCTTAGGCATTTCTGTAGAACCAACCCGCCGCACTTTGGCATTAAAGCAGTGGTTGCAGGAAAAGCATTATCCGATCTTCTTGGATAAACTACCGCCTGCACCGTTACCAGAATTGCTTTGGGGAGAAGAGTGGCGCTTTGCGACACTTGCTGCTGGTGATGTAGTAGAGACATTTAGCGATCGCCCCATTCCAATTTTGCACATGCCAGAATTTCTCTTGCCCATAAATCTGGGTTTGGCGTCCACGTTGCCCGTCCCTGGTGTGATTATATATGGTGGACGACAATCGATGCGTTTGGCACGATGGTTACAACAAGCTGATCCTGTAGGGCTGAATTATGTAGCAGGTGCGCCGGATGGGTTGGTGTTAGAAGCAGGTTTGGTAGACAGGTGGATTGTTGCGACATTTGAAGATCGGGAAGTCGCCGCAGCTGGTAAGGTTTATGAACAGCGCAAACAGCAAAGTCGGGGACTGCACTTTTTATTGGTGCAACCTGATGACTCGGGAATTACTTATAGTGGTTTTTGGTTGTTGTGTGAAGAATAGGCGATATCTGGCGACAATAAATAGAGCATTTACGCTTCTCTAGATAAAGTTAAACCTATAATGCCGATGTTTTTCATTCAGATTCATTAAAATTTGAATTATAAGGTTTAACTGAGCAACAACAGCAGGAGGTATTAGATTTTATTGAATTTTTGCAGTTTAAAGCGCAAAAGCAGGAGGTAACGGACGAAGAAAAACAACCGATTTCCTTTTTAGAAGCGGCTAAGGAGTTTATTGGTTCTGTAGAAGAACCAAGTGATCTATCGCTGAAAAAGAAGGAATTAAAAAAAGGCTATAGGGCAATATGCAAAGAAGAATCTTGATTGATGCTAGTTCCTTAGTAGCTTTAATTAATAAACGCGATTGCTTTCATAGTTGGGTTACAAAAGAGGTATTTTTTCAGTAAAGTAATTTTGGATGGATTGATCAAGGAGGATACAGCAATGACTCAAGCAATTGATCGAGAACAAACGATTTTAGAGCAAATCAAAGGTTTAACTGAGCAACAACAGCAGGAAGTATTAAACTTTATTGAATTTTTGCAATTTAAAGCACAAAAGCAGGATCTCCAGGAGGAAGAGAAAGACCCAATTTCGGCTTATGAAGCAGCCAAAGAGTTTATTGGTTGTGTGGAGAGTGGTATAGGTGATCTATCCTATAACAAAAAATATCTTCAAGGTCCTTCTGCAGGATGAAACAAAAAATTATTCTAGATACAGGTTCCTTAGTAGCTTCTATTGATAAAAGCGATCGCTTCCATAACTGGGCAAAAGAGACTTGGAAAACTATCCCTATCCCTTTATTTACCTGTGAGGCGGTAATTTCTGAGGCGGTTTTTTTGTTGGAAAAAACTTATGGTGGACAGGATGCGGTTATGTCTTAACTAGATGCTGGAGTAATTCAAATCTCGTTTCGTCTTAGTGATGAAATAAAAACGGTTAGAGATTTGATGAAGCGATATCAAAATGTTCCAATGTCGTTAGCTGATGCTTGTTTGGTAAGAATGAGTGAGTTGATTGCAGGAAGTTGTGTGTTGACGTTGGATAGTGATTTCCGGATTTATCGGAGGAATAAGAATGAAATGATTGACGTGATTATTGCTGATGGCATATGAGGAGAGGGTCGGGATGAGTGAGATACAAGTACCGCCTCATTGGAAATCTACGCTGATAGGAAACGTCGTTACTTTGCAAAGGGGACAAGACCTCCCAAAAACAGAAAGACAAGCAGGTTCTTATCCAGTAGTCGGATCTAATGGTATTGTCGGTTATCACTCAGAATTCATGTTACATAGTCCAGGTGTGATAGTTGGTCGGAGTGGTAGCGTAGGAAAAGTTACCTGGGTTGAATGTGATTATTGGGCATTAAATACATCCTTATATGTTAAAAATTTTCATTGTAACGAACCATTATTTATTCGTTATTTTCTAGACTATTTAAACCTTGGTAAGTATGCGTCTGGGGTAAGTGTACCAACTTTAAATCGCAATATAGTTCATCAAATAGAGGTAGCTATCCCCTCACTCCCCGAACAAAAAGCGATCGCCCACACCCTACGAACCATCCAAAAAGCCAAAGAAACCCGCCACCGAGAGTTAGAACTAGAATGGGAACGCAAAGCAGCACTGATGCAGTATCTCTTTACTCATGGCACTCGCAACGAACTCCGCAAGCAGACAGAAATAGGCATAAGCGTTCGCTCTTTTACCCATCATAAGACTACCCACGAGCATAGGTAGTAAGGTGTTAGAATCTGCTTTGCTGGATACGTAAATTATTAGGACTAGCCCTTTCAAGGTGTTGTGTGATGGGCTGATTTGTAGTTTGGTTAAAAGAGGTGAAAATCTCTTTCTTGGAGAATCGAAATGTTACTATAGCAAGTGTTTGAACGTTTTGTAAAAGAGAGTCCAGTTTCTGTGATGGTTCGCGGCCTTTTAGAGAAAGCGCTATATCCCCAAACCTTGGATGAACTATTTGAACGTAGCGCCAAAACCCAGTACACTCGTGAGTTACTGTTCTCCACAGTCGTAAATTTGATTCGCCTTGTCGTCTGTGGAGTCCACCCATCAGTACATGCAGCCCCTGATCGCATCCGTTGAAGAAATAGGTGTTTCAGTTACATCGGTCTACAACAAAATCAATGGCATCGAAACGAGTACCAGTGGCGAGTTAAAGCTGCATAAGCTTTACAGCACCTTAATTCCTCAACAAATTTTTTAAATGGGCGAACCGACTGTTAATCGACTGCTCCGCTGGGCTTAACCCCTAATTTTACTTCACAGTGGCAGTGGCAGCCGCTTCGATCAGTTTGGCGACTTCATTGGGATGGGAGAGAAAGGACACATGGCTGGCTTTGATCTCGGTCGTTTTGGCATTGATGCGTTTTGCCATAAAGCGCTCAAGCTGAGGGTTAATTACCTGGTCTTCCTGAGCCACAAGATACCAGGAAGGGATCGTCTTCCAGGCGGCGCTGTTCACTTCTTGGTCAAAAGCCGCGCTGGCGGTCGGCTTTTGCGTTGCTGCCAGCACGCGTGCCTCGGTGGTTGAGACATCTTTGGCGAAGACCGCGTGAAACTGCTCACGCTGAATGTAGAGAAAGCCTGCCGTATCAGGCACGAGTGCTGTGTCGAGCGGGGTCGGGGCGTATTTGCCATTCAACTCGCTAATGTTTTCGCCTGCATCCGGTGCATAGGCAGCGATATAAACCAGAGCCTTCACTTGCGGGTTACCAGCCGTCGCAGATCGGCGTCGCGCTTCGCGATGCCGATGCTGCCGAGCGCGTCGGCAAGCCGCTGCTGGATTTCATGTAGGTTTAATGGCGCTGTCGTTCTCAGAACGGCGGCCTTGGGGACTTCCAAAAAATAAAATAATCACCCAGTACAAATGATAATCATTATATTAAAGGGGACAGTATTTCAGCAAAACACGTCTGTTTAAAAACCAAGTTCGGTTATGCAACGGGAATAAAAGTTATGAAAACTATTATTGACATGAACCACCAGATGGTAAAAGTGACGTCGGACTTTGACGATTTTACCCGGAACCTTGAAGCTGCGCTGGGCCGCCTGGACCCAACGATTATTCAAAAAGTGGGAGCAGAACCGGCAGTCGTCGAAGCGCACCTGAAGCAAATGGGGGGCGAAGAGGACCTAATTCTGTTTGATATTCAAAACCACGGTCAGCTCTTGACCATAGTGGGCGCACCCAAAAAGGCCAAGCAGTATATGATAGGCAATCCTTTGATTGCCATTCAAATGACGCAGCACGACATCCGGGCGGCGCTGTACGCGCCCTTACGCGTGCTGGTGTATGAAGCAGCGGATCAGTCGGTTTATGTTGAGTATGATTTGCCCTCGTCGCTGGTCGGGCAGTTTGGGAATGCGGAAGTAACCAAGGTTGCCGAGTCGCTGGATTTGAAATTGGTGAATTTGATTGCCAAGGTTGATAAATAGGAGAGCGAAAAATTTAGCGTTGCTGAATCAGAGTGTGAATTTACATTATTCGAGATGACTAAGCAACGATTCTTTATCTTCTGTCACAGAGAATTGGCTGAAACTCTTTTCAATAGAGGATTACATTTGACCATGAAATATAACTCTGGCAAGCCCGTGTCGTCCTTCACCCCGATGTAGCTGAGTCAAATTTGCGTGTGCGACTGGGAGAGATGTCCCCTGAGTTGATGGAAACCTTAAATAATATCTCTGATCTACCGTTGTTGAAACAGCTTTTAGAACGAGCAGCTACCGTCAATACACTCGCAGAATTTCAGCAATTGTTAGAGAGGGAAGCCAAGTAGGTTGAGTTTAATCGGTGTGTTGCATAAGGGTGCGATCGCGCCCTTGCAACTCTCAGAAAATCTCCCTTCTGTAATTAATGCTAGCTGCTCTGGATTTCCCACCATTCATTAGTGGTTCAACAAGCGCGATCGCGCCCCTTCCCTAATCGGACTTTCAAATATGTGTGTTCGTTGTTGGGCATAAGATAATGCCTTCATAATTACTTCCAGCGCCACAGCTTTTACGACATTAATACTTACCGAATTCCCAAGTTGATGGTAAGCCTTATCATCATTGGGATGAAGTATAAAGCTATCAGGAAAACCTTGCAATCTCGCAGCTTCGCGAGGAGTTAGTCGCCGCACTCTATTTTTGTGGTAAATTCCCAACCTATTAGCATCACTTGCAACAAGTGTAACAGAAATTTTACTAGGATCTACAAACTTATAAACCTCAAAAGAAAAGTTTCCAGCTACTGGTTTATATTTATCATTAATAACTTTGAGATATTTCTTGGCAACTAGCGAATCTAGAAGTTCGCTAAGATTGGGATGAGCAAAAAAACTACCTATCTGCTCCTTAGTTAATAATTTTCCATCTTGTTCGTAACCAAATACTTTATTGCGTCTTTTTAAGATGAAACTGTTCATCAACTCAATTTCATCAGCACTACACTCGCCACGAAATCCTAATTCCCATGAATGAATAGAGTTTCCTCCTCGATAATCAATTAATCGCACTCCATGCAAGCGATTCAAATCATCATTAAATATTCTCTTTAAAGCATTGACAAATTCTGACGAACAATCAAATTTCTGGTCTGGAGTATCTTCTAAAATATCGGCAACAGTAACAGTTTGTTGAAAAGGGTAAAATAAAGATAGTTGCTGGGGGTTATAAGAGTGTGAATCCTTTGGTCCGACATCAGAAATCAATCCGAAGGTGGGAGAAGCATCTAAAATACCAACCAGATAAATTCTTACACGGTTTTGCGGTAACCCAAAGTTAGCACTGTTGAGCAAAAAAGCATTAAAACTATAACCTCTTTTTTGTATTTCGTGCTTAATCGTTGCTAAGGTTTTCCCTTGGTCATGGCTATAAAGCCCCCGAACGTTTTCAAAAATGAAAGCTTGTGGCTTATGTGTATCCACAAGTCTCATAATTTCAAAAAATAGTGTTCCTCTGGTGTCTCCAAAACCTTCTTTTTTGCCAGCATGAGAAAAGGATTGACAAGGAAAACCAGCTAATAAAAATTCATGTTCTGGTAGTTTGTCTATAAGGTGAATGTCGCCTAAAGGCTTGTGTTCAAAATTTTTTTCATAAACTAATTGAGCATCTGGATTGATTTCGCTACTTAATACGCATTTACTCTCTAGATTTAAAGATTGTGCAGCCTGTTCAAAGGCTAGTCTAATTCCCCCTATTCCCGAAAATAAATCAACAAACCTAATTTTTTGCATATCATATGTTTATGTAAAAGTATTTCGTTTAATTGACTAGTACACGGGGCGCGGAAATAAAGCAACCATTCAGAATCATCGAAAAGCTTG
>CAZZXJ010000152.1:0-11246 GCA_964657905.1 uncultured Stigonema sp. | reverse complement strand
TTACTTAACTATTTAGCAAATCGCCTTACGGCAAATAAGCTTCCTAATAATCCTACTGTTGCACCACAACTTAGGAGAATTAGGGGTAATAGTAGAGTTTGTGCTGTGGTGAGTTGCAAACCGTTGGTGAGATATTGGATGAATTCGGGTTGATTGGCAAGCATTGGCTCGATAAACTGTTGAATGAGAGTAATGAGCGATCCGGCGATCGCACCTCCAGCTAAGCCAAAAGCAATTCCTTGTAAAATAAACGGCAGGTGAATCCAAGCTGAAGTTGCACCTACAAGTTGCATAATTTCAATTTCCTGGTGTCGCGCTATGACGATCAGGCGAATGGTGGTTGTGGTGACGGCGATTGCAGTTAAGGTCAGGATAATCGTAATTGTCAGGGAAATCCAGTTCAAACCTCGATGTAACTGAGCAATGCGTTTCACTGCTTCATCCACATACTGCACCGTATCAACAGAATGCAACTTAGCTAGTTGTGTTGCTAAAGTTGGTACAACAGAAGAGTTGCGTGCTTTTACCTTTATCTCATCTACTAGAGGATTATCACCTAGCTCGCCAGTAGCGCCCTCAATATCAGAAATCCTCAGTTCTTGAACTAATTTAGTCCAAGCTTGCTCTTTTGTGATTATTTTCATACCCACCACCTCTGGCAGAGTCGCCACAAGTGGCTCAATGGTTTGGGCCTGCGCATTCGGCTTGAGATAAACTGATACTTCCAGCTGGCTACCGAATTGGTTGAGCAGTTTTTCTAATTGCCAAGAAGTTTGTAGACTCATGCCAAATAAAAATAGTAATACCGTGACGGTACTTACAGCTGCCCAGTTCATCCATCCGCCGCGTTGCAAACCTAAAAAAGTTTCTTTGAGTAGGTAGTCAAGTTTAGTGAGGAATTTTAACACATTATACCTCAGTATATTGGCGCATTACAATACTACCTTTTATACTCTCTATGCAAATGATTAACCACAAAAATCTTTTTTTATTCCGGAACAAGCCTTACTTTTGCTGTAGCGTTATTTGTTCCAATCGACCTATTAGTAGATGGCTAACAACAACATTTTTGTAGCCATAGTACTATTTTTGGAGACATCATAGTTGTTTCTCCCACTCAGTACTACTAGGGTTAAAAAAATCATTAAAAATAATATATTTGCTGACTTTTAAACTTTTTGCAAAAAAATACATTTTTATTGTATTGATTACATGTAATATTAAAATAATGTAAAATTAGTAGAGAATATTTCTATTACTATTCAGATGTTCTCAAATATCAAAACAAAGTTTTTGTCACGACAAATCTTTATTTTTGTATTTATATCTTTTGCTTTTAGCTTTCTCTTTATTAAAGATTTTTATAACCCGTTGGCTGGAGGTAGTGATATAGATATTTGGGAATATATGGGATTTTATTTAACAAAAAATTTAACTTTTTCACCATTTCCTACTCTAAATCTTGATAATAATCAAGTGTTCTATCCCTATGGAACAAGTAGCGTTTTCCAACCTTGGGCATTTGAAAGAGATATTTTTTATGCTATTCTATCCTCTTTTTTTGGCAGTGGTCCTTGGTTAAAAATTTATTACCTACTCACGATCTTAGTTACAGCACTAGGAACTTTTGCCCTGCTTGTTAAAGATTATGGTTTTACTCGTGCTATTGGAACTGGATATCTAGTTTCCTATTGTAATTTTTACGCAATCATGGAATATCCAGTTCATATTAGCAAAGCTGTGCTTCATTGGACTACCCTTAGTTTTATAGCTGATTTCCTGATAGTTAAGAGAGTTGTTTACGGTCTACCCATATCTCTAAGACTAATTCTACTGAGGGTTTCCTTGCTTTTCCTGTCACTGGGGCAAGATATTGGATATATAGCTGGCTTTACCCTAACTTCCTTTACGATTTCTATAACTTTTATTGCTGCGCTATTTTGCTACAGATATTTTCTAGGTAAATTAATTTTTAAAAAAATATTAACTCTCAAAAAAATATGCAAACAAGAAATATTTTTGTATCCTCGTATATTATTATTTTTAACTATTTTAATTATTATTTTGATCTACATATATCCTCCATTGATTTTACAAATTTTTAGAGAAATTCATAAATTTTCATTTACAGAAAATAACATTGAATTTACAGGTTTATGGGTTAATCCATTGAGATTATTGATTCCATTTTTACCAGGGTTAAACCCAGCACAACCTGCGTTTCAAAAGTTATTTGGTGATCTGCCGGAAAATATAGGTGCTGGTAGTCCAGGCTGGTTTTTACTCATTCTTGCTGTTGTAGGTGTATGGCAAGCACGCAAGCAAATTACTATCTATGTACCACTACTTATAATATTCATACTATGTGTCTTGTATCATCCAATTAATTTTCCAACATTTAATATATTTCCTTGGTTTACCTTTGTTCGGAAACCTGTTACTTCCGTTTATCCAGTTATACTTTCTCTTTTTGCCTTAGGAGCTAATTTTAATGGTTTACGCTTGCGTAATAGACGGTTGCTTTCAATACTCTTAGTCTGTCTATGTTGTACTGAAATTTATACAGCCTACTCCATCAAGATATACTACAAGGCATATTCAGTTGGCGAGCTTTTCTCTTTTAATAAAAATTTCTTTGCTTATATGAACTATGTTAAAAAACAGCCTGGAGAAGCAGTTTTAGATTGGCCGTTCTGTGCAGTAGGCGGTAATGGAGTAGGAGCAGTAAATCTCTGTCCATACTACCACTTAAATTCTGGAATTTACTCCCTCAGACGTTTTCACGAAAAGAAAGTGATGGGGCAGTACTTTGGTCGTTTGTATCCTTCCCAAATAAAACCATATCTTCAAGCTGGCTGGGACAAGCTATTCTTTCCAGACAATCTAGATATTTTGAGAGCAACCCGTCAAACACGTTGTTTCAGACCAGATGAGTGGTCTTTTTTTAGGGATTTTTATAAGTTAAATGACTTTGCTGGCATTAATCTTTATATAAATTTATTACCTGAAAATTGTATTAGTGATTTCTATAAATATTTTGGTAATCCTGTAGTAGAAACATTAGTACCAGTAGCAGGCAAAGTAAAATTTATTCCTAAATCTCCTGATTTAAGACATCAAGTTGACTTAGCTTTAGGTGCTAGTCTTAAGTTTGAACCTTTACTAGATGTGTCTGAATCTAACTTGATAAAAATAAGTTCACCTTATGGTTTATGTATCACAGGGTTAAGTAGTATTGAGACAAATAATCAATATAGTTATTGGCGCTGGGCTTTAGGTCCAAAGACTCTGCTTAGCTTCAAGTTATCGAAATCTCAACCATTAAAGCTAAACTTTAAGTTTATTAATCCAATTGCTTCTCAAGATATAAATGTGGAGATTAACGCAAGAGTAGTGGAAATAATTTCTCAAGCCCAGATAGGGGAAACTATTGAACGTAACATTCAGTTTCAAAGCATTGCCGGATGGAATCAGATTATTTTCCGATATAAAGATTGGAACAAGCACCATACTACATTTGCAGCTACAGATGATAGACCTATGGCAATTCAATTTCGGGAATTAGCAATTTCACAATAATATGGCATCATTTCCAGTCAGACATCATCCTGCTGTGTGTACTGTAGGATCTGTGCTACTTTGTAGCAGGTCGCTACACATAGGATGCTCCCTATGTTTGGGATGGCATGATCCTTAAATAGCCCTGATAATTGCGTACACCAGAACACATAAAAATTTCTCTGACCCTTACCCCTTACCCTATATTCAAGTCAGTTGGTTTGAGACAGTCCAGCCCAAGGTCGGGAATTGTTAAGATGAAAAGAGAAAGTAGCACCAACCTTAACCTAGTCCAAAAGAGCGAGTCACAGGATCATGCCTTTAGAAATTGCAGTAGAGAAAAAAAAGTTAAAAAATCCGCCATTAGAACTTCATTACCTGGGATCACGCGTCTTGCGTCAACCCGCTAAGCGTGTTTCTAAAGTAGATGAGGAGCTTCGCCAGATAGTGCGCGAAATGCTGCAAACAATGTACAGTAAGGATGGCATTGGTCTGGCTGCACCTCAAGTGGGAATTAACAAACAACTCATTGTCATCGACTGCGAACCGGATAACGCCGCCAACCCCCCATTGGTCATGATAAACCCTACCATTAAACAGGTTAGCCGTGAAATCTGCGTTGCCCAAGAAGGATGTTTGAGCATTCCAGCAGTTTACTTGGATGTGAAGCGCCCTCAAGTTGTAGAAGTTACTTATAAAGACGAGTATGGGCGTCCCAAAACTTTGAAGGCTGGAGATTTACTCGGACGCTGCATTCAGCACGAGATTGATCACCTCAACGGCGTGGTATTTGTAGACCGTGTGGAAAATTCTTTGGTAATGCTTGAGGAGTTATCTAAACATGGCTTCTCCCATCAAGCAGTAAAATCAGTCATATAAGGTGGTGTGTTGATGAATACAATGACTCCCAAAAGCGGTTTGTTTCTTGTTGGTTCATGTATAACGGCGATCGCATCTGTAGGTTCAATTTTTGAACTATCCTCTGGTGAACCAGATTTGGGCAACCAACTAACTGGAATTATCCTGGCGCTCTCGGTTCCACTCACAGGATTATTTTTCGTTGCGGCAGTGAGAGATACGAAAGCTAATATGAAATAAGCATGACTGTGCAAAGTCAGGAAAAATAAATCCTTTTACCTTTTACTTGTGTGAATAAGTAGGATAGGGTAAAAATAAACTAAAAATAGGGCGGGCAGGATGCCCACGCCACAAAGCGAGTTGCTTTTCTTGTGGGTGGGCATCCTACCCGCCCTATGTAGAAAACGCAACTTTGTCCGTAATCAAGCTATAATATCATGTACGCTTAATTACTTATAAATAAAAAATAGGTTCGTAGTTGCCTTATTATAAGTGTTCAAGCGGATATGATATAACACTAGGACTTACGCATTGACAGAAATCGTCTTGTATGCAGTAGTTTCGGTAGTGCTGCGGAGCGCAATATTCATTTGGGTAGACCACAATATGAGCGTAGGGGCGGGGTAACCCCGCCCTTACCATATGGTCAATTCTACGAGATGAAACGACCGAATTCCATTATACACATGATGACCAATTTGTATAGTGCGTAAGTCCTAAACACCAGCCCTTTCAAGGTGGTGAAATTCGGAACGAAGATTGGTTATTTCAATCTTCAAAAAGCCCAAAATCTGAGCAGAGGATTCAAGGTGGTAGCGCTGAAACAACGTACCCTCGTTAGTCACCTTGAAAGGGCTGGTCCTAAACACTTAAAAATTAAAGTTTAAAAAAATACATTTTCTCAACTGATGCTTGGGCAACTTATGCTGTGCTGTTAAGATCAATGCTTTCTTGCAGCAATTGAACTGTAGTTGAGGTAAAAATGAGACACGAAAAACTTTCTCCTGGACTGCTATTAGCATATGAGGACTATCAAAGAGAAGGAGAACAAGCTTTAATTACGCACAAGCAATCACTTGGCATAATTACCCCTAGAAGTACTGTCGAACAAACGCTTAGTATCGTTTTTATCTACTGCGACGAACATGCAGACTTGAGTCATTTAGCACAATATGGTGTTCAAGTCAATCAGGCAACAGGAAGTGTGCGGACTGCGCACTTACCCATAGAGAGTTTAGACCCCTTATCTGAAGACCCTGCCGTTCAGCGCATTAAGCCATCGCGTAAACTACACTTACGCCTAGACGTTGCCAAGCCAGCAGTGCATGTACCGGAGTTTACGAACAAGACAAAACTGACTGGCAAGGGAGTCATCATCGGCATTGTAGACACCGGCATTGACCCGAAACATCCCGCCTTTGCCGGACGTATTTTACGCATTTGGGATCAAACACTGCCTGGTTCGGGAGTAGCAGAGGGCGGTTATGGGGCAGAATTAACCAAACAACTCACAATTTCTCAAGACACTGTGGGTCACGGAACCCACGTTGCCGGAATTACCTCCGGTGTGGACACTACCTATGGCGGTATAGCACCAGAGGCGGAATTGCTAATCGTCAAGTCGGACTTGCAGGATGCCCACATTGCCGATGGCGTTCGCTACATTTTTCGGGTAGCGCGTGAAATGGGACGTCCAGCAGTCTTGAATCTCAGCTTGGGCGGACACGCTGATCCTCACGATGGTAGCGACTCTCTGTCAAAAATCATTGACACCGAAACTGGTCCTGGACGGATTGTTTGCTGTGCTGCTGGCAACGAGGGCAACGACAACATTCATGGTCAAACCATTGTGCCATCCAGTCAGATGGGGACTATGCGCTTTAGCGTTCCACTGAGTAGTCAAGTGGGCATAGCATGGTTAAACGCTTGGTATCCTGGCAACGGTCAGTTGGAAGTGTCATTGCGGAGTCCGACCGGTTTTGTCACACCTTGGCAAAAAATCATTGCTAAGGGCAATCCTGCACAGGAATACACCTTGCCAGATGCACGGATACAAGTAGTAACACCAGAACCTGACCCAGCCAATAACGACCATAATTTTTTTGTACAAATCCGTGGTAAGGGACGACTTCCAGTCATGGGAGGTATTTGGCAGCTAAGGGTACGAAACACGAACTCAACTGCGGTACGTCTGGATGTGTGGACATTAGATGACAAGTCGGCAGTGTTTTTCACAGGTAAGAGTATAGCGAACTCGGAGAAAATTGGTTCACCAGGAGCTTCCAGGAATGCGGTGACGGTTGCTTCCTACACTACCAAAGTCAAGTACACGGATATTGACAACAAGCCACGAGAAGTCGGCTTGGCGTTGAATCATATTTCTGAGTTTAGCAGTGAAGGACCTTTGCGGAATAATGCCCAGAAGCCGGATGTAGCAGCACCAGGAGCGATGATTGTTTCCACTCTTTCTAATGGTGCTTCTTTCGACCACTCAAAGATTGTGAATTCCAAGTTTGTGGTGTTAGCTGGTACGAGTATGGCGACGCCGTTCATCACTGGCTTGGTGGCATTACTGTTGCAGCGTGATCCTAAACTTGACCCTGCTGCTGTTAAAGACCTGCTACGTAAACATAGTTCAATTCCAGGAAAATCAGCAGGAACCTTTGATAATAAATGGGGTTTTGGATTGATTAATGCGCTAAATCTCTGATTGTTGGTTGTTAGTTGTTAGTTGTTAGTTGTCAAAAAAACCACTACCTACTAACTACTAACTAGTAACAGCAAAATCTCAAAGGAATCACTTGATGAATTACCAAAAGCTAGATGCCGCCCTTGCTATGGCCTTGAATGAAGTTCAAGACCCACAAGAACGTAATTTAACTGTCTTCATTCATACTCAACCAAACGCCGACACTACTGCGGCAAATGCCTTTATGCAAAATATAGGTATCAGTGGTGTCACGGGTGGAAAAGATATACACACTGCAACGCTGTCGCAAAATGCTATTTCCGAGTTGTCAGAGCAACCTTGGGTACAGTATCTGAAACTGTCTCAAAAATTACGTTTGGTTAATTAAAGTTGGGAGCATCCCGTTTCGCGCATTCGCTAGGATGAAAGCAAAAATGCCATACAGCCAATTCACCCTGAAAAAATTGGTAAAAGACTTCAAACTGAAAATTGAAGAAAACGTTGTGCTATTCCCAGAAGTTTTACCAGCACCACCGTCTAACTTGTTAGTGCAGCTGCTAGAAAAGACTGTGCCGTTGGCTCTTGCTACAGATACAGAGAAGTCTAGATCGGAGATGATCATCTTCCCCATACTTCTGGAAGTAAAGGAACAGAAGGCAAACGAGATAGCACTGTTCAGGGGCAACGATTTCACTGTCGATCCAAGCGTTGGCTTAAACGGTAATCCTGACTTTTTGATCAGCTCTGACAAGGAACAGTATTTCATCGCCGCCCCAGTCATGACAATTGTAGAAGCGAAAAACAACAATCTCAATAGTGGATTGGGGCAGTGTGGAGCAGAAATGTTGGCTGCCAAAATCTTTAATGAAAATGAAGGCAAGGATGTACCAGCTATCTATGGCTGCGTGACATCAGGCACTGCTTGGAAGTTTCTGCGACTGACTGGCAACCTCCTATACATCGACAAAGTGGAAGTGTCGTTGTTTCCGTGCGATCGCCTGCTAGGGATTTTTTTGTCTATCTTGACCAATCCCACGGATTGAAGCTGTGGGATTTTGGTCAGGTATTTATTTCGGCATTGGGATGCACCCATTAGAGTTGACATTGCGGGAGAGCGTTTATACTTTGTCTTTAGAATACAGTTAATCCCATTGTTGTGATTGCCAGCACCATTGATCACAAGCAGAATACTGCAAACTGAAGTCACTAAAATCTCTGACCCCCCCTTATCAGCTGTCTCAGACAGTCATAAACTGAAGGTGGGAGTTGAAAGGCAGTCAGGAGAAATAAGAGTGAAAAGAGTTTTAGGAATCATTCTCGGGGGTGGCGCAGGAACCCGCCTTTATCCGCTAACCAAGCTACGCGCTAAACCGGCAGTACCAGTGGCTGGGAAGTACCGTTTAATCGATATCCCTGTCAGTAACTGTATAAATTCCGAGATATTCAAAATCTATGTGATGACCCAATTCAACTCAGCTTCTCTGAATCGTCACATTGCACGTACATACAGCTTTTCTGGCTTTACAGAGGGTTTTGTAGAAGTCCTAGCTGCACAGCAAACGCTAGAAAACCTCAATTGGTTTCAAGGTACAGCTGATGCGGTTCGTCAGTATATGTGGCTGATGGAAGAATGGGACGTGGATGAATATCTCATCCTTTCAGGCGATCACCTGTACCGCATGGACTACCGTGTGTTTGTACAGCGCCATAGGGAAACTGGGGCTGATATTACCCTCTCAGTCATCCCTATTGATGAGCGCCGCGCCTCTGACTTTGGCTTAATGAAAATTGATGGAGCCGGTAGGGTGATCGACTTCAGCGAAAAACCCAAAGGTGAAGCTTTAACCAAAATGCAAGTTGATACGACTGTGCTGGGATTGTCACCAGAACAAGCCAAAGTACAGCCCTACATTGCTTCCATGGGGATTTATATCTTTAAAAAAGATGTTTTGCTCAAGTTGTTGAAAGAATCTCCAGAACGAACTGATTTTGGCAAAGAAATTATTCCTCAGTCAGCGAACGATTACAACGTTCAAGCCTACTTATTTGATGATTACTGGGAAGACATTGGGACAATCGAAGCCTTTTATCATGCAAACTTGGCCCTAACTCAGCAACCACTGCCGCCCTTTAGCTTCTACGATGAAGAAGCGCCAATTTATACCCGCGCTCGTTACTTACCTCCTAGTAAACTATTAGATTGCCAGATCAAACAATCAATGATCGGCGAAGGTTGTATTCTGAAAAGTTGCCGCATTGAAAATTCGGTGTTGGGAGTGCGATCGCGTATTGAAGCCGGCTGCGTGATTACAGATACCCTGATTATGGGAGCCGATTTCTATCAAGCTTTCGCTGAGCGCCAGTCCGATTGTGAGCGCAGCACCGTTTCCTTGGGCATTGGTGCTAACACCAATATTCGTCGTGCCATCATTGACAAAAACGCCCACATTGGCTGCGATGTGCAAATCATCAATAAAGATAACGTTCAAGAAGCTGAGCGCGAAAGTCAAGGCTTTTACATCCGCAGTGGTATTGTCGTCGTCCTGAAAAATGCCGTAATTCCCGATGGAACAATAATTTAGTCATTAGTTATTAGTCAATAGTCATTAGTCAAGAGTTATTACTAACAAATGACTATTGACTATTGACAAAACTCTTATGGCTAATTAGTCTTCCTGCTGTCAAAAGTCACTCATGTTTATATATCAAAGCTTGTGCCTGTTTGAAATGGTTGCTTTATTTACGCCCGGCTCTACTAGATCGGCTGATTTGCTTTTCTCCTGGAGTCCCAGAGTACGGAAATTGCACACTGCGGAGTGTGCAATTTCCGCACTTGATTTTATTTAATATTTGTTAATTTAAAGTCAGAGTCTATAGGCTTGTGGTTACATCGGGCAAGGCTTGTGGACTCAAATTTTAGAAACATTAACCGAAATTTCTACAGGAGGCTGGTAGATGGCTGCAACCGACTTCAAAGACTATTACAGAATTTTGGGAGTTAGTAAGACTGCCACTCCAGAGGAAATTAAACAAGCCTTTCGCAAACTAGCCCGCAAGTATCACCCTGACGTCAATCCCAACAACAAACAGGCGGAGGCAAGTTTTAAGGAAGTTAACGAAGCCTATGAAGTTTTGTCAGATCCAGACAAACGTAAAAAGTACGACCAATTTGGTCAATATTGGAAACAGGCAGAGTCGGGCTTTCCGAACGGCGGTGTGGGTGTCGATATGGGCGGCTTTGACTTCAGTGAATACGGTAGTTTTGATGAGTTCATCAATGAATTACTAGGGCGCTTTGGTGGGGGTGGTGGTGTTGGTGGTGGTGGGAGCAGTCGCGGTGGGCGACAAACTTACTCTTACCGCACTACCACAGGAGGAGTACCAGGTGGTTTTGGCGGCTATAGTGATTTTGGTTTTCAAGATGTCGGTGCTAGTGGCGTTCAAGATAGCGAAGCCACCATTGCTCTGACTTTTGCTGAAGCTTTTAGTGGTGTACAAAAGCACCTAAATTTAGGTAGGGAAGTCATTGAGGTCCGCATACCCGCAGGGGCTAAATCTGGTAGTCGTTTGCGTGTGCGGGGCAAAGGACAAGTTAATCCTTTAACCCACGCCCGTAGTGATTTGTACTTAAAGGTGGAACTTCAGCCTCACTCCTTCTTCCAATTTGACGGTGATAACTTGGTCTGTGAAGTACCAATCACACCAGATGAAGCTGTGCTAGGGGCAACTATTGAGGTACTAATACCTGATGGCACAGTTAGTGTCAAGCTTCCGACTGGAGTACGTTCTGGTCAATCCCTGCGTCTACGTGGTAAGGGTTGGCCCCAAGCCAAAGGTGGACGTGGTGACCAGTTAGTGAAGATTGCGATCGTCCCACCAAAAGACCTCACTCAAGAGGAGCGGGAATACTATGAAAAACTCCGCTCTATACGTACCTTTAATCCCCGCAGCCATTTGCAGCAGGTAAAACTCTAATTATTTGTTATTTGTTAGTGGTTAGTAGAAAAACCAACAACTAACAACCCTTCGGGTGACGCTCCTTCGTCGTTCGCGAAGCGTCTCCCCTTGGGAGAAGATCGCTGACGCCGGAGTATCGGCTAACGCTTCGCTAACGAAGATCGCCAGTCGCCTACGGAGGGAG
>CAZZXJ010000151.1:0-11249 GCA_964657905.1 uncultured Stigonema sp. | reverse complement strand
TGACTCCTGAGTACCGCTCACAGGTGTAGTGCAAGCAATTAAGAACCGCTATATTAGGAGAATTTTTTGCTAACTATCGTCCAATAGGGAGTAGGGAGTAGGGTAAAGGCGAAGACTTGCTTACCCTTTCCCTTCATATTCCCTACTCCCCTTAGTAACTGAAAGGTCAAATCCCCATGCTACGGCGCTTAAGTGTTACTATTACTGCCACTGCTACGTTCTGCTTGCTTTGCAGCTCATTGACGCTGGCTGCGAGTAAAAAGCCTAAACAAGCAGATAAATTTCCCCCTAATCCGCTAGAGATTACCACACCCGATCCCCTGATCCCACCATCACCCGCAAATGTGCCGTTAACTCCTGAAGACAGTCAAAAGTTAGAGGCGGCGCTGGATGAGTTGAATCAACAAGCTGCGGCTCAACAGCAAGCAGGGCAAATGGTAGAAGCGTTTGATATTTGGAACCGGGAACTGCGCTTGCGCCGCTTCTTGGGTTCATTAAATGAGGTGCAAGCACTGTCGCGAGTCGGTGCGATCGCTTGGCGTTACAACGGGAGCAAAGAAGTGCAATATATTACTCAGCGATTGCAAGCGATTCAAAAGCAAGCAAAATCCCAAAACCAAGTAGATCTACAACTTTTGCAAGCGCTCGGTCAAGCATACCAACAAGTGCGATCGCCCCAACTTGCCTTGGCAGTTTATCAACTAATTTTGACAGCGGTGAAAATTTCTGGTGATGCAGCAGCACAAGTAGAAACCCTGGAGACGATTGGAACCGTGAATCTGAGTTGGTTGGATTACCCATCAGCCGCAGCAACTTATCAGCAATTGTTGAAATTAGCTTCCTTATCAGGCGATCAGTTGAGTGAGGTGAAATATCTACAACAGCTCGCTTACATTTACGAGCAGGCAAAACAACCGCAGCAGTCACTCAATGTACGTAATCAGCTAGCAGAAATATACCAGAAGGAAAATAACCTGACTCTGTTACCAGCATTGAAGCAGGCGATCGCTTCTGATTACGAATTCTTGGCAAAACAAAATCCCAGCCTCTTGCAAGAAGCTTTCAAAAACTATCAACAAGCATATACTATCGCTTGGCAATTGCAGCAGTATGTGCGTGCAGGTGAAGCTTTGCAGAAGATAATTGCGCTATACCGTTCTCAACAACAAATAGAAGCGGCTTTACAAGCTAGCCAAATTTTGGTAGAGACGGAAGAGCAAGCCGGAGACTTTTACGCTTTGATGAACGCCTACGACCAAATTGGGCAGATGCAATTGGAACGCAAAGACTATCCGCAAGCACTCTTCGCTTTTCGCAAAGGGCTGGAATTCTCGCAACAATTAAAGTATAACGAAACGTACTTTAGTCAGCAGATCCAAAAAGCGTCGGCACCAATTTCTAAATAATAGGGGAACAAATCAATTAAAAATTAAAAATGCAAAATAAAAAATTAAAACATTTTTTATTTTGCATTTTTAATTATTCTACTCCCCCTACTTTTTAAACTAGCTTCGCCTCCAGCTTCTTGGAAGCTCGATATTGAACTATGTCGTAGAGTTTGTTCTCAAATTTTTCCATACATGCTGACCAATCAAATTCAAGTATGGAGAGACGAGCCTGCTGAGACATTTCTGCTTTGAGAGTGGGATTTTCTAGAATCGCAATGACCTTGTTAGCAAAATCCGTTGGGTTGTTGGGTTCTGCTAAGAAGCCATTGCGACCGGGGGATACCTGCTCGGCGGTTGAAGGTGCCAAGGCTGCAACAACAGGGGTTCCAGAAGCCAGCGCTTCGTTATTTGTAGTGCAGAAGTTTTCTGTTACCGAGGGGTTGACAAATACGTCTGCACGAGCAAACCAGCCTAAAAGTTCTGTACCATGAGACTCACCCCAAACGGTAATACCATCAAACTTTTGGGCACGCTGACGGAGTTCCCCATCCATAGGACCGCTCCCAACGATCACCAGATGGACATCAGGAATTTTGGCAGCGATAATCGGATATGCGTCTAGGAGTTGGATAACATTTTTTTCCGGAGTAATGCGTCCGACAAAAAGGATGGTCGGTCGGTGGTCGTTGGCAATAGGGTCGTAACAGATGTTTCCGGGATTAAATTTTTGGCAATCGACTCCTTGATAAGGGAGATATTCGCTGCGTTGACATTTCATCTCTGTGTATTTAGCAAGCTGTTCTCGAGAAGAAAAGAAACTGGCATCATAAGCTTCACTGAACTGCTTAATCAAAGTGGGAATGATGGGGCGAATAAAGCTGAAAAACTGATTTCCTAAGTAATATTGGATGTAGGCAACGATATCGGTGTGAAAAAGAGATATTGTTGGAGTGCCGGTTTGCTTTGCGTATTCGACAGCAATCGGGCGACCATAACCTTGGAGGAACAGTGAGTAGATTCCTCTCATTTGCGCCGCTTCTTCAACCACGACAATGTCGGGCTGAAACCTCTTCAGCAAGTCGGTATCGCTCCAATGCCGATAATTCAATGGTTGGGGAAGAGACTTGTAAAATATCAGTGGCTGTGTTGGAAACGCATAATGGGAAAAAGTTGGGAAACATTCTAACTCACTTAGCCCTGGCATGGGACGATTGCCAACGTTTTTCGGGTACTGATCGTTGAGTTGAGGGTGGATGAGAAAGACTTGATGTCCCTGCTGTAGTAACCAGCGAACCCGCTGATGTACTGCGACGGAAACACCAGTTAAAAAAGGAGCATATAATCCTGTAAAAACCGCAATGCGAAGAGGTTGCTTGTTCATAATTATTCAAGTACAATATCGGATTTTTTAGAAAACTAAAAACTGGTGTTTTCAACAATTACACCTATTAGCTCTGACCGCTCGCTTCTCCCAAGGGGAGACGCTGGGCGAACGCTCAAAGTCAAAAGTCAAAAAAGAAAAAAGGATTCAAGCCCCCAAATCTATGGAAAATTAAAAATATGTCCGTTCAAGACACGTAGTGCAAGAAATACTACGTCCTCATTACTTGCACTCTTTCCGCCACACTCCGCTCGCGGCGCTACGCGATTTGTTTATGGGGTTCTTACTTTTGAGTGAGTGAGTTTTGACTTTTGACTTCGCCCCCTTGCAGCGCGTGACCTAATTGAATTTAAGACTTACGCACTAAAAAAATCTTAATTTTCCTTAGGATGTTTTCTATCTCAGTTAGTGGTTTGTTGTTTGTTGATTGCTATTCTACATTCTAAAATTGTCTGCAACTGATTGATTTGCAACCAAATCATCAAATAATAGCAATTCCTGACTTAACAAAAGAGCTACTTGAAATAATCTCTGATCTCTATTAGTGAATAAAATTGGCAATTTGAAACGCTTTAAAGTAACTGCCATTTTGGCAAGTGAGTGAGAAGCAAAAATCATAAAATCGAGACTTAAACCCTCATTGCGTTCAAGGCTAACATACACTCTCCAAAGTCAAGCGCTACTATGCTGTGACAGACATTATCGCCATTGCATTATTGCATTGCTATGTCGATAACCACTTCATAGTAATGGCGGCGGGACTGTGGAACTTCTACCTGATTGCTGCGTAATTCTCTGTGCGCAGTTCCCACCAGAAAGTCTTCTATAGCAATCCTATTTGAGATCCGAACAAGGGAGACAACGAGGACAAGGGAGAGGTGTTTGTAACTCCTGCACGGATTGCTATATTTTCATCCCTTTATTTGGCGACAAGTCTACTACAGTCAGGTAAAAAATTGATTTTTTCCAGATTTCTATTTCTATTCTGGTCTAAAACTATACCGATAAGTCAGGGACTAGTAAGATACAAGCGGGTGATTATGAACATTGCAGGTAAAACGGTGCTGTTGACTGGTGCTTCAGGTGGTATTGGAGCATTTATTGCTCAAGCTTTGGCAAAAGAGCATGCAACCGTAGTTGGCGTTTCTCGTTCAAAGGAAAAGCTAGATCAGATATGTGCTGAGGTGGAAGTTGCAGGTGGTAGAGGAATAAGTATTCCATTTGACATCAGTAAAGTGGAAGAACTATCAGTTCTAGTACAGCAGATTGATCAGCTTGCAGGTCCAATCGATATTGTGATTAATAATGCTGCCATCGAAAAATACCGACCTTTCCAACATTATTCCCTAAAAGATATCCAGTCCATATTGACGACCAATCTAATGGCTGCAATGGAGTTAACCCGTTTGCTACTGCCAAGTATGATAGACCGCAATAGTGGTCATATTGTGAATATTGCATCTGGTTCTGGCAAAAAAGGAGCGCCTTACAACAGTATCTATTCAGCCACTAAAGCAGGTTTGATTATGTGGACAGATGCAATACGCCAGGAATTAGCTAATACCAATGTGGGTGTTTCGGTGGTCTGTCCAGGATATACAAGAGCCGGAATGTTTCTGAAATTTGGCTTACCAACACCTAAGTTAGCGCGTGTTTCTGAACCAACAGACGTGGCGATCGCAGTGCTACAAGCTATTAAGCAAAACCAGGGGGAAGTCATGCTCGATGGACTCTTAACGCAACTCCTGTTTTCAAATATACAACTTTTTCCACAATTTGGAGATGTGATTTATCGGTGGATCGGTTTGACCAAGCTGAACAAAACTTGTGCTGAAAATCAAATGCGTGCCGAAAGTTTTGGAGAAAACTAGTGCCATAACAAAGGAGAAAAAATGGCTGATGGGCATTACGATATCATCATCATTGGTACGGGTGCTGGTGGTGGAACTCTGACAAATATACTTGCTCCAAGTGGGAAGAAAATTTTGGTTCTAGAGCGAGGTACTTTTTTACCTAGAGAACTAGCCAATTGGGATGCTAAGCAAGTTTGGCAACAAGAACGCTATCGAAATAGTGCTATCTGGTATGACAAAAACGGCAAAGCAATACGTCCAGCAACACACTATTATGTTGGCGGCAATACCAAATTTTACGGTGGTGCCTTGTTCAGATTTCGCGAACAGGACTTTGAAAAAGTCATTCATAAAGATGGCATTTCTCCCGAATGGCCATTGAAGTATCAGGACTTTGCTCCTTACTATACTCAAGCTGAGAAACTTTATGAAGTACATGGTAAGCGAGGTCTTGATCCCACTGAACCTCAGACCAGTGAAGATTATCCTTTTCCACCAATCAGCCATGAAACCTACATTCAACAAATCAACGATGCCTTAAAGGATAAAGGCTTTCATCCATTTTATCTCCCACTTGGTATCAAACTAAATGAAGTCAATCGCTTTTTAAGTCCTTGTATTCGTTGTCAGACTTGCGATGGCTTTCCATGTCTTCTGAATGCTAAAGCTGATGCTGACATTAACGGTGTACGTCCAGCACTTGTCCATTCCAATGTCACTTTAATGACTAACGCAAAAGTTTTGCGTTTGCATACAAGTGCATCAGGTCACGAAGTTACTGGGGTGGAAGTAGAAATCGCGCTCAAGCGTCAGATGTTTTCTGGGGATATTGTTGTTGTTGCTTGTGGTGCAATCAACTCAGCAGTATTGTTGCTGAATTCTGCTAATGACCAACATCCGAACGGATTAGCCAATAGTTCTCATCTTGTAGGACGCAATTACATGGCGCATAAGTATGCGGTAGTCATGGCTTTGAGTTCAAAACCCAATCCTACAGTTTTTCAAAAAACGCTTGCTATTAATGATTTTTATTGGGGAGAGAAAGATTTTGCTTTTCCAATGGGAAGCATACAAATGCTCGGCAATATCAATAAAGACAAAGTTGCTGCTCATGCACCACCTTTTACACCTAGCATAATATCTGAAGCCGTGGCAAATCATTCTGTGACTTGGTTGTTGATTACGGAAGATTTGCCTGACCTTAATAATCGTGTACGGCTCAAGGGCGAGCAGATTTTTATCGACTATACAAATAACAATGAAGAAGCATTCAATCGCTTGATAAAGCGTTGGCGTGAAGTGTTGAAATCAGTTGATAAAACCCAGATTTTTAGGTCGTTTTCGTTATATATTACCTCAAAAACGACCTTGAAAGAGGTTGCTCATCAATGTGGTACTTGCCGTTTCGGTGAAGATCCTAAAACTTCAGTGCTTGATATCAATTGCCGCACACATGATGTTGATAACCTTTACATCGTTGATGGTAGTTTTTTCCCATCTAGTAGTGCAGTGAACCCATCCCTAACGATTATGGCAAATGCTTTGCGCGTTGGAGAGCATCTGTTGCAACGGATGAAATAACGGATGTAACGGATGAGTTAAATATGAGTTTTCTCGTTCCCATGCTCAGCATGGGAATGTCATAATGGTAGGCACGCCAGCACAATTGGAAACGTTGGTAACCCCACACAATACCTCCCTGCTTCTGGCTTGTCTATGCTTTTTACTCAAGACCATCAATAATGGGAAACAACGGACTCCCAGGCGACCATAACTCCGTACTATCTGGGTGTTGATCAAAGTAATCAGCCTTAGTCGTAACTCGCAAAGTTTCCTTCATTCCTGGCATAGAAAATTTGTATTCGCCATCTTGCATAAGTTGAACCTCAATGTTAGAAGGCAATAAAGAAGGACTTTGTAGTATTTGGTCTAAGGTTTTTAAATCATACAGTGGTTCTGGAAGTGGAAACTCTTCTAAATCAGCTTGGGTAATGACATCCAAATCAAAACTGTCCACTTGCGCTTGACGAATGCTGCTATCCAATTCACTAACCAGCATAGCTCGTTGTTCCTCTTTTTGAGTGCGGCTAGATAAAGCAGCATTGGTAATACTTCTAGGTAAGGTGGATAAAATAGGCTGTAACTTACCCACATACTGAGAGAATAAGCCAATCCGTTCTCTTAAAGCCAAATAAACATCTGTTTCTACAGTATTTTCATAGTGTAAGTTAATAATTTTAATATTTTCAAAGACTTGCCCTAAGCGGTCAATTCTACCAATTCGTTGCTCAACTCTCATAGGATTCCAGGGCATATCATAGTTAATTAATGCTCCACAAAATTGAAAATTTAAACCTTCGGCTGCTGCATCTGTACATAGAAGAATATCAGCCTTACCTTCCCGAAAAATTCGCTTAGTGTCATCTCTAGAAATAACTCGCCAATTGCCATTATTTAAACCTAATTCTCCTCCGCGCCCTGAAAAGCAAATAACCTTATATTTTTCCGTTTCTACTAAATACTGACGCAGAAAATCCATTGTATTAGTATATTGAGTAAATACAATTATTTGCTGATGATTTTGTTGTTTAAGTTGTTGCAATTTCTGACGTAATACCTGAGCTTTAGTGTCAGTAGGTAGTTTCTTTAATTGTGTTACTAAAGATTATAGAGTGTGTACTTCTTCTGCTTTTAATGCAATTATTTCTAACTGATTAGCTTCTTCATCATCCATGGCTTCGTCAGAATTGTCATCATCAGAAAGGTTCTCTTCATTAGACTCAACTAGAGAAGTATTACCAGTTTCTAGAGTATTAATCCGTTGATTTAGCGTATGTTCTAAAGCAGCAAAACTACTAGCCAGACGACGGCGATAAATAGTCATGACAAAGTTCAGCAGTGCTAATTTGTCCTCTTTTTAATGGGGTCTGATCTCTTACATAATTTGGTGCAGGAGGATCGCTATTGGGCTGAAGTAATTTTTGGTTATCCGTTAAGGCTTTGACAATTTGCTGCTGTCCATTTCCCGGACGTTCGGAAGCAGAAGGTAAATCAAAGGCTGTATGAGCTAAATCAACGTTTGCTCCATCTAAGCGATTACGAGACGGGTAAAAAAGATGACGATAACACTGCTGAACAATAATTGCTATTTCTTGTTCAGACTTTTGGTAAAGTTCGTGAACTTTCTCTTGCTGGTGTTTTGGTAATTGTGCTAAGCGGTCAGGCGATCGCATTGCATCCAACGCCAAGCGATAAAGCGCCTTATTCTTCATCTCATCACGAGTGGCATCATCAGCAACCAGAAAAACTAAACTATTCCGTAAGTGACGGGGTTTTCCTTGATTACCTTGATTGTGGTAAATATTTTCTACTAACTGCGGTCATCTTGCACCACTGCCAGAAACCGGGTTTGTTGCGAATCAGTAAAGCTAAGACCCTTACTTTATCGTCTAGGCGACTAGGACTAGCCCTTTCAAGCTGACTCCTAGAATCTCTTACTTCTTCTCCGCGTTCTCTGCGTCTCTGTGGAAATAATGCAACCATTCAGAATCATCGAAAAGCTTGCATCACAAGCTTTTTTAATTTTTAATTTTTAATTCCGCCAAGCGGTACTAGCCTCATTATAGGCATTCCCATACTCAGCATGGGAACGAGATATTACTGCATCATCAGTTTAAAGCGAAACTTGATTATCATCGGGTTGGTCGAACAACCGATAAGGGCGGTATTTGAGTAGGCGGATGTTCCATGGACCTTTGACTTGATAAGTGACACCACGCCAGTTTACATGTGTCATCCAGAGAGCTGATACCATTGCTAGCCCGTAAACCCACAGTGTTAGGGTAGATGCTATAGACATTTTCGTCATTGTTGCAAGTGATATTTTTGGCGACTGCTGATCCTGGAGGCGCAGTACTTGCTGTACCCCTTTTTCTAAGGCGATCGCAACGAAAAGTAATACTTGCATATAAGCGCCTAAGCTGTTCAAGAATATAGCCACTACATCCCATTGTCTCGTCCACAATGCTGCTATAAATAGCACCAAAATTAGATTAGGAACCAGTACGGTTAAAATCGAGTCAGCAATCACAGCCCACCATCGAGGATGGTAAAGTCGATAGGAAAGTAGTTGTCGCTTCGTCCAGTCTACTAAGGTGGGCAAATCGCACTCTTCGCGATTAAGAATAATCAGAGAAGGCACAAATACAACCTGCATCCCATGTTTTGCTAGGACACTGCAAATCATGGTATCCTCGCCATAGGCTCGCTTCCATTTATCTAACAGTCCTGTTGTGTGAATGAGTTCTGTTTTCAGAGCCAAAGTACCACCCCAAGGAATCCGGTAGAGGTACATTTTTGCGACTGCAAATACGTTCCACAAGTACCGTACCGAAGACCCCCAATACCTCCCTGCTGGTAGATACCAAGGATACCCCGTTGTTGCGCCGACTTTGGCATCGGCTAGAGGATTGACTAATTCACGCAGCCAATTGGAATGAACTACCGCATCAGCATCTACTAAAGCAACCACTTTGTAAGAATCGTCGAGTTCTGAAACAGCTTGCACCAAGGAACTGCATTTGAGACTACAATTAGGACTTGGCATCCTCAGATGGCTGACTTGCACGTTAGTTGCTGCTTGGTCGCTCAGGGTATCTTTGACAACGTGCCAAGCCGGGTCTGACTCACTGTCGATGATTAGCTTTAAATCATACTGTGGGTAGTTCTGATTCAACAGCGATCGCAAACAGTTGGACAAAAAAGGATCAGATCCACGCAGGCAAAGAACGACCGCAGTTTTAGGTAAATAGTCGTCTGGTAATGCTTCTTTGTCCTGTGAAAGCAGGTACAGCAAAAACAGAAGACACACACATACCTGAATAACTAACCAATCCAGCAAAACCATAGACAGCAATATGGCCAATTCTTTCATTGTTTATGAATCAAGTGAATATTTCATATTTATTTTGATGGTCGTATTTTTCCTGAGTGAAAAACTCGCGTCGCGAAACTTTGGAGTACCTGTTGTTATTGAAACAGTTGGATTGTTGGAAATACCAAAACCTTCTTTGGGAATACCTAAAAAGTCTTTGTCTAGTTTGTGGTTTCCATTCTGATCGTCAACGACGGCGACAGCATAATTTCCTGGCTTCAAGCCGGAAAACTGCTTTGTTAAGGAACTTCCTTTTATTTGAGTGCAGCCACTTTGTACTTCACTATTATCACCGTAAGGAAATCCTTTTTCACTGGAATAAACTCTCAGGCAAATCTCACCTTTTGGGTGTTCAATTCCATTGATTTGAACAGTAAGTGTTGAACTAGGCTCTGCGTTCACTGTTTTAGCTAAGCTGAAGCTCATTACAGTAGCGAATAAAAAGGAAGAGAGTTTAGATACTTTAACCATCATCTTACTAGTTGTCTACTTGTATTTTTTGCTAAAGGAGCCAGGAGTCAGGAGTCAGAAGTCAGGAGAACCCCGTTCACAAGAGGATGGGGTTTGAATGTCGGTTGTGACCAACGAGTCATTAACCAGTTGCACTCTAACCATTCTGGCTCCTGACTCCTGGCTCCTGGCTTCTGACTACTTTATTACATCAATTTTTGCAGATCTGTTTTTTGTAGCCATTCCTGTGTTAGCTTCATTCCTTTTTCCAAGTTAATTGCTGGTTCATAACTTAAGATAGTTTGTGCTTTTGTAATCGAATAAGCATAGGGACGGGTCATGAAATCTACAACTTCCGGCAAAAGGTCGGCTTGTTTACGAAAAAGTTTCTGTCCTTGATTACGCACTTTTAGAAACAATTTTAGTTCATCTTTTGGTAAGGAAAAAGGCGCAGGTAAACCTGCAATTTCAGCTAAACGGGTAAAATACTCTTTCCAGGTAGTTTCTTGTCCATCAGTGACGTTAAAGATTTCTCCGTATGTTTCTTTTTCTATTGCTAGAAAGATTGCTTGGATCAGGTTGTCGATATACACATGGTTGATGACTCCCCGTCCGTCGTTAGCGTAGGCGAATAATTTTTGGCGCATTAATAGAAGTGGTCGGACTATCCAAGGCATACTTCCAGGTCCGTAAACATCTCCTGGTCTGATGATAATGATGCCAAAATCTGGTGGGGAATTTAGTTGTAAGAGTGCCTTTTCGGCTTCTATTTTCGTCTGACAGTAGGGGTTATTCTCTCCAGAGAGTGCTCCTTCTTCTGTGATGCGATCGGGATAGTTGAAGCCATATACCAGACCACTGGAGAGATGAACGAAGGTTTTTACACCAGCATTCTTAGCGGCTTGAGCGATGTTAATGGTTCCGCCGACATTTACCTCACGAAATTTTTCTAGTGAACCTCCTTCTTGAGCAAGTTCAGCCGCATGCAAAACTATGTCTACTCCTTGGCATGCCCTGGAGGCAGTAGTAGGATCAGTTACACTGCCAACAATAACCTTATCGCCCAAGTTTTCTGCTTTTTTGGTTTTATCTGAAGAACTTTGTAGCCCACAGACTGTCATCCCCCGCGAAGAAGCTAACTCAGCAGTACGCAAGCCGACAAATTCGCCAATTCCAGTGATGAGGATGGTTTTGTTTTGGAGGTTCATTGTTGATTGTTGATTGTTAGTGGTTAGTGGTTAGTG
>CAZZXJ010000150.1:1010-11286 GCA_964657905.1 uncultured Stigonema sp. | reverse complement strand
TGACCAATGACCAATGACTAATAAGGCTTTTTTCCAACCCCTAGATCGTGTCGCGATCGCACTCATTCTCATGCTCAGTCTGCTGATTGGGCTGTTAATATTACTAGGTGATGTAGTTAAGCCTAGCGTTCGGTATTTTAGCTGGCAGAACAACAAACAAATTGGAGCAGACGATATATCCTTCACCCTCACCTTCAGTCGTCCAATGGACATAAAAAGCGTAGAGGATAACTTGAAAATCGTTCCGCCCTTAGCAGGTAAAGTAAGTTGGGCAGGGCGGCGGATGGTTTATACACTTGTAACACCACCACCCTATGGAACGAATTATCAAGTGCAGTTGCAGAAAGCTAGAGATAAATTTTCCGAAAAAGAAGGAAAACCTAGAGTCATACAACCATTTACAGGTAACTTCCGCACACGCGATCGCGTCCTCCTTTATATAGGAGCTGACAAAGAAGATGTCGGACGGTTAATTATCTACAACTTAACCCAAGAGCAAAAAAAAGTACTTACCCCAAAAGACTTGGTTGTTTTAGACTTTAAGCCATTTCCAAATGGAGATAAAATTTTATTTTCAGGTCGCGCAAAAGAAAGTCAAGACCTACTGTCAGCTAAGTTGTACACAGTGACAACAGGCATTTTTGCACCATTAGGAAAACAAGCAGAAGCAGCAGGTAGAGTTGACATAATTTTAGATAATAAAGAATATCAAAACCTGAAATTTGACTTATCGCCTGATGGTCAGACTATTGTAGTTCAACGCGGTAACAAAGCTAATCCTGGCGACTTTGGACTGTGGTTTATGCCAGCAAGCCCTAGTAGTTCTGGAGAACAAACCCCCCCTAAACGTTTGCAAAGCCAACCAGGGGGAGATTTTATGATCACTCCAGACAGTAAAGCCGTAGCAGTTGCCCAAGGTCAAGGAGCAGCGATTTTACCCTTACAAACGGATGCTAATAAACCCTTGGATTTTCTGCCGCAGTTTGGCTTAGTACAGGCTTTTTCCAAGGACGGTTCGCAAGCAGTCATGGTAAAATTTAATACTGATTATACACGGGATTTATTTTTGGTGACTAACCAAGGCTTGCAGAAACAACTGTTACGCACCACAGGCTCAATTATTAGCTGCCAGTTTGATACTGCCTCGCCCACCCTTTACTGCTTGTTAACACAACTACTGCCGGGAGAACAATATCAGGAACAGCCATATTTAGTAGCGATCGACCTGAAAACCTGGCAACAGAAACCACTATTGGTGCTACCCCCCGCTCAACGGAATGTGCAAATGAGTTTATCACCCGATGGTTTGGGGTTGTTATTTGACCAAGTAGTACCACAAACAAATTCCACAGCATCATCACCTGCAAACACTTTGACAACCGATGATGGACAGCCGATTGCTACCAGTAGCTTGTGGTTAATGCCCCTGTTGCCCATTACCGACCCAGAAGCGGCGGCTGACATCAAACCAGAACAACTGCCCCTATCCGGATTTCATCCCCGTTGGCTCCCTTGAAAAGGAGGGGGAGATGGGCATAGGGCATAGGGCATGGGGCATAAATAATTATTCCCTTGCCCTATGATCTAAATGCCTCAAATCGAACAGTGGTTCTCTTACCAAGAGCGCTGGCTCACCACGGCACTGGCTTCCCCATTCCTCATACCCGTTTGTATTAGGTATTGTTAATTACTCCCCATGCCCCATGCCCTATGCCCCATGCCCCATTCCCCTACACCTAGTAGTGACACTCTTGCATAAAAGAGTATATTTTGATAAGACAGCATGTATGTAGAATTCGGGCGTAGTCTTTGCTGTTTAGTTTGAAGCTGGTGGGTGAAAAGTAATGAATGAAGCTGACACCCCAAACAATGGGGCTAGTGTTGAACCACTGGAATCTGTTAATTCGCCACAACCGGAGCAGGCGAGTTGTCCCTTTTACTCAGTTTTACCTAATGAAAACATAGCAATTGCGAAATTACCACTACTAGCACCAGCAGAAAACGAACACTGCAAAACTGAAATTCCGCCGGAAAATGCAACCCAGGAAGACTGGGTTGCAGAGCCTGAGTGCGAACAACAGACAATTATTGACTCTGAATTTAAGCAGCTGCTGGCGTTGAATGAAGAATTGCAGAGTGCCAACAACGACTTGTATGACCAAGTGGAGAAGCTCACAGCAGCCCTAGCTGAAAAGGAATTGGCTTTGCAGTGGCAGAAAAAGCGCGGCTGTGTCACAGAGTCGATGCTCAACCAACAAACTCAGGAACTATCCGCCGCCCAAGAGCAAATACAGTCTTTATACCCACAGTTAGAAACTGCTGTGCAAACTGTTCAACACCAGGAAATGTTCATCGAAAACTACAAAGCACAGCAAGAAATCAACCAACAACGTCTTGCTCAGTTAGAGAGGGAATGCGCCCTGATTCAATCTAATTACCACGAACAATCTCATCAGCTATTGCAATCAGAAAATGCTTGTCGCGATTTACGTACTAGGCTCATGCGACAACAACGCCAGACCTTGCAATTTAAAGCGGCTCTGGAAAAATGTCTAGAGACACCCAACCCCAGCTATGATTCCCCGGAGGATACGGCAAATAGCTCAGACAACACAGGCAACAAGCAACCAAAATACTCTAAGCGAGCAAACTCTTTATTTCCCAACGCCCAACCGATTCGACCTTGGTCAACAGAACCGGAATCCTTGACAGATGATGTAGATAATTTTAGGGAGGAATCCTCAGCATCACCTGTACACGAACAGGATGATCATCTCGCACCCACTCAATCATTTACTAGGGATACCTCAGACCCAGAAGATATACCAACACCAGCACAACCAGCTAACACTCCAGAAATTATTCATGATTACCCGACTACGTTGGAAGCAGTTTCACCTTTAGGGTCGTCAAACCTAGAAGAACAATTGGATAGCGTGATCCAAATGTTTTTCGCGGACGTGCCTGCATCTGCATCACCCCAACCTTCTACACAAAAATATGTGGAGAGCCTCCACACCTCGGAGCCTCTCTGGGAGACGTTTGCAACGCCAGTGGCAGATGATGAGGAACCAGAAAATGCCACCATCAACCTCATTGAAGAGAATGATCGGGAAACGGAAGACTACTGGTCAGAAGCATCACAATTAGCATCCCAAGAATTGCCAGAGATTCCCTCACCCCAAGAGTCTTTCAGTGACAACTCCGCCAACGTCAACTCGCCCTCACCCGTGATTTATCCGCATCGTCCACCCAAGGGGCGAAAGTCTTTAGCATCTGTTGAACTGCCAAATTTTCGTCCAAAAGTACAATGAGGAGTCAGGAGTCAGGAGGCTGGAGTCAGAATCTCGATACCTCCTGACTCCTGACTTCTGACTTCTGAGTGCTGATTAAATTGCTTCTGGCTTTTGAATTCTAGCTTCTGGGTTCTTTGCGGCAACTTGTTGTAGGAAACGTGATTTACCAGTGTTCAGCGCGTAGCCAATAGCTAACAGCCGCAACCATAATGCTGGATAGCGGGGTTCTAGCCAAGGCTGTATCTGGCGGAGGAAGCGTGGAAACCATCCATTTAGCAAAATGCTCACAAGGGCATGACGACTAAAGTCAAAGTAGTTCCATCCCCACCGCAGCAAATCCCTCGCACCAGCAAGTTCCCAGATCCATAGCAGCAATAACGGGTTTTTGCGAGCTGCTTTGAGTGCCAGACGATTAAAGGTTAACCAATCGACTCGATCTTTGATAAAGTTATCTGCCACTTGAGGTGGTTCGTCTATCAACAACCCGAAAAAGTTATTGAGCATGGAGTTGATTCGCGGAGGTGGGATAAATTTCCCAGTCGGAACCATCATGCCTTTGGAAAACATCCAAGTGACGGCAATGTTACTTTGGAAAGCGCGAATTCGGTTCAAATGCCGGAAACTCAGCAGGTCATGTTTGAGGGCTGTATCCAAAAGAGTTGTTAGGCGTTCCAGGTTGCGAACTAGGGAACCAAAGCCGGTGAAAACTAAGGGTGACTGAAGTGATGCAGCATCACCAATCGCTATCAAACGGTCAAAGGCAACCGTGCGATCTCTACTCCCCACACTAAAATGACCAGGAATATACCCAAATGTTGGTTTTTTCCATACTAATTTGTCCAGTGAACACCGCCGATACTCTGGCAAAATTGTGAAAAAGTCCTCGTACATCTCTAATAAGGAACCGGGGTTTTTGGGATTGACTTCGTGGTAATGAAATAAATAAATCGTCAATTCTTCATTTGCTCCAGGAAATAATTCCCAAATCAACTGTCGTCCCCGCGAGATATCTCCATGACTATTGAGAACATCCCCATACTGGGAATCCCACACACCCGGCTCAAATCCCCGCTCAATCACCGCTCCCACCGTTGGGCAAACACTGTCGAAGGCACGACCCCCATTCAACTGCCATGCGATTGGCGAGGCGCTTCCCATGGCATCCACCAGCAGTCGCCCACTCACTTGTTTGTCCGTTTTGCTAGGTAATTGCTTGACAGTAATGACATTTTGTGTGTTATAAATATCCGCTCTGATAAACTCTGTCTCCTCCCAAATTTCACCGCCTGCTGCAAGCAGCTTTTGCCCACACAGTTGTAGTAGTTTTTCGGAATCCAAAGCCACATTCAGCACTGTCGGGGTGTGCAAGATCGACGCTTTTAACCGACTAGGAACATTAGCATCAAAAAATTTATTAAATCCGTCTTTGTACTCCCGTGCAATTATCGATTCCACCTCAGCAGTCGTTAGCAAACCCAAGTTAACCAAGCTTTGGATCTCATCGCGAGAAATATTCCACTCCCGGTTCATCCGTCCAAAAGGCAATCGCTCCACCAGCAGCACTCGATACCCTAGTTTTGCCATCACAGCTGCATGGATGACGCCGAGTGCACCCCCTATGTAGATCAGATCGAACTGGGGAGTAGGTAGGGGCGGGGTAACCCCGCCCTTACGGGAGTGGGGAGTGGGGTTTTCTTTTCCCCATGCCCCTAATCCCCACTTCGTGGGGGCACCGAGTTCCCCATTCCCCATGCCCCATGACGCCAGATGCTTCAACGCGGGGAACCCGCGCAACGCACTGGCTCCCCCATGCCCCATGCCCAATTCCCCCTGATGAGAGAACAACACCAGACGAGGTTGCTGGGGATTCCTGACACCTTCACGCCATCGTTGTTCCCACCAGTAGACGCGCTTCAGGTCATATTCCCCGTTAGGCATTTTTTGAAAATATTTGACGGTGAGGGGGTAATAGGAAGCAAGCGCCTCAAAAATTGATTGCCCAGATAAATCAATCGCTGGTGGTTCGGGGTAATGATGGGGAAAGTGGCAACGGATTTCAGTAGTGAGGCGTTTGAGAATTTGCTGCTCCCAAGGATTGGGTTTATCTGCCCAACGGAAAGCTTTGAGATATGTAGTTCGCTGCACCGACCAGACGAATATAGAAATTTCATCTGTTAATTTTTCCGAAATACTCACTTCAGCAGTTGTATGTTTAAGTACTCTGAGGCGAAAGCCTTGCGGAGTGAGAAATTTTTCCCCAATTCCTGGTTCAAAATCTACTTGCAACCAGTTGCGTACATCGGCTGTATCCGGAGTTGGTATTTCTAAGTAAAGTATTTCTTTCATTTTTTTTCTGAACTCTCCAATGAATCTACTCATTAAGACGGATTTAAGAAAGGCATAAAGTGAGGTAAACTCCGCCCTATCACTTGCCAGAATATTCAGTAAAAAAGTTTAAGAGTTGGTCGAATTTATCTTTCATTCTGTGTTTCTGTAAACGCACGCCATGAATTATCCCATCCCAGACAGCCCCCAAGAAATCGTTGCGCTAAGACAAAAACCTGTTGATGAAGAAATGGTTGCTGCTGCGATCGCAGGAGTAATTAAAATTGTTCGCGCTCAGGGTCAATCATTGGAAGAATTAACTGCTCAGGTGCTAGCAGATGACAGCCTGCTAGATAAACAGCAACGACGCTGGCTCAGCCAAGTGGTTGCTCAAGCCTGGGAAAGCTTATCTTAGAACAGTGTAGTAGTTAGTGGTTAGTGGTTAATGGTAACTATTGACAATTAGCAATTAGCAATTAACAACCAACAACTAACACACAGTCAGGTTTTTACCCAAATTGCCAATCACCTTTGTGGTGTGGGAGTGTGAATGATTGTCTGGGATTGGCAACTGGGTTGGTAAAAGGCAAAAAAAATGATGAATTATGAAATTTTTCAGCATTCATAATTCATCATTTATCATCCTCTGCTAACGCCGCCTCTGCACAGAAGTGCAAAAATAAACCATATTCTAAACCCTCCACCACCGCTTGATAAGAAGCCTCCAAAATGTTGGTTGAAACCCCCACAGTCGTCCACCGTTGCTGACCATTTCGCGATTCCACTAAAACACGGGTTTTCGCTGACGTACCAGTGTGTCCGTTGAGAATCCGTACTTTGTAATCTGTCAACTCAAAAAGAGCAATTTGGGGATAGAAGTTCACTAAAGCTTTGCGTAGCGCTGCATCCAAAGCTGCCACAGGTCCGTTGCCTTCCGCCGCTGCCAAAATATCCTGACTGTTGACAGCTACTTTCACAGTAGCAAGGGCGTTACCAGTCTCTTTCCCTTCCAGCAGGTCACTGTGGACTTGAAAACCCTTGATTTCAAAGAACTGCTTGCGGCTTCCCAAAGCTTTCCGCATCAACAATTCAAAACTCGCTTCCGCCGTCTCAAATTGAAATCCTTGACTCTCCAAAACTTTGATGAGTTGTAGAATCTGCCCTGTTGTTGGGTTGTGCTTATCCAGTTCAATACCAAAAAAGCGGGCTTTCGCTAAAACATTACTAACTCCTGAGTGTTCAGAAATCAGAATGCGGCGAAGGTTACCGACTTGTTCTGGCTGAATATGTTCGTAAGTCAGAGGATTGCGTTCCACAGCCGATACATGGATACCACCTTTATGGGCAAAAGCTGAACGTCCGACAAAAGGAGCGTGTTCGTCAGGAGCAAGATTGACTACCTCGCTCACAAAGTGACTGGTGTCAGCCAATTGGCATAGCTGGTTATCTTCAAGACATTTATAACCCAACTTTAACTGCAAATTCGGAATGAGCGAACAAAGATTAGCATTACCGCAACGTTCACCATAACCGTTAATAGTGCCTTGCACCATGGTTGCCCCAGCCATGACAGCAGTAAGGGCATTGGCAACCGCCGTATCTGAATCGTTGTGGGTGTGAATTCCGATTTGGGGAAAAGTCAATTGTCCAAAGTCATTTTTCCTTTGTTTTTGAGTAATGACTTTGGACAAATGACTATTGACTGCTTGGACAATTTGAGTAACTTCGTGGGGTAAAGTGCCTCCGTTAGTATCGCAAAGGACAAGCCATTGAGCACCAGATGCGATCGCCGCATCCAAAGTCTGTAAAGCATAATCTGGATTGTGCTTGTAGCCATCAAACCAGTGTTCTGCATCGTATATTACACGACGCCCTTGACTACTAAGATACTCAATTGTATCCTGGATCATGCCCAAATTTTCTGCTAAAGTGGTCTTGAGACCTTCTGTAACATGTAAATCCCAAGATTTGCCGAAAATTGTCACCCAGCTTGTGCCAGCTGCAAGCAGGGCTTGTATTGTTGGGTCAGTCGCGGCAGTTGTTTTGGCTCGTCGAGTTGAGCAAAAAGCGACAATTTCCGCTTGCTTGAGCGGCTCTTCTCGCATCTGCCAAAAAAATTGTACATCCTTGGGATTTGCCCCTGGCCAACCGCCTTCAATAAAGGGAATTCCTAGTTGATCGAGTCTGCGAACAATGCGTAACTTATCTTCTATGGACACCGATAATCCTTCACGCTGGGTGCCATCCCGAAGTGTGGTGTCATATATCCAAAGTTGGGGAGAGTAATTTGCGGTCATAAGATGGGGAACGAGAAACAACTTTCAAAGCGCTTTGCGCGTTCATTGGGGATTGGGGATTGGGAAGACCCCAAGTTTATTGACCTTGGGGCAAATATCACGGACGTCGCATTTCTCGGCTCGGCACGTTTCGAAATGCATTTCGAGCGTCTCTTTTTTCCATAAATAAATATACTCGCATTTACCACATGGGCACTGAATTCCGAGTCCCCATTCCCCAGTCCCTTTTGTGTCAAAGCCGTTGTCCTTAAGAAGCAAAATCGTCAATACACTATTTCTGTATTTTTCTTTATGAAAAACAAATTGTTACAATACAATTCAATGGCCTTTGTATTCATCTTAAATGCCTAAGGTCCGTACGCTGTTAAAAACAACAGAGTCCAATGGCGATCGCCAGTCGGCGGCAGATGTTGCTGCAATATAGTATTGACCTCTACAATAGCGGTGCTAAGGTAATAAACTGATGGAGAATTAGTGGCTGTGGGACTTGTGCAGTTTAAGTAGAAGGCGGTCGTAGCGCCAAATTGGTGCCCTTTGCAGTGTGGCGTTAGCGCTTCTCTCGCCTAGACACAACTTCTGCAAAATGTCTGCTCAACGTAATAGCCACCTCCCCATTCTCCTACACGAAACCTACATTTAGCCTGTCAAACTAAGGTTTTAGGCAATGTGAAAGTTATCAAAATCTCCAGATTTGGAAGGTTTTTAAATAGTTTGGATAGTACAAGGTTAAAAAGGAGAAAAACAAAATGGGCAAATGGACACCACTGATTCTTATGGCTGGAGGCTTAGCGATTTTGCTAGGTACATTGCTAGGCATCAGCTTTCCTATGGGCGGACAACAAAATACTGCCATGGCACCCCAAGCTGAAAGCAAAAAATCTAGAGTCCTTCCAGCTAATATTAATGTTAATAGCACTGCTAGTGGGAATGCTCCTACCACTACCACTACCAATAAAAACAATGTTGCCCAAAATAGCAACACCAATGACTCAGCTGCTGACTCAACACCCACCGAGAGGAATCAAAACACAAGCACAACAACTGACTCTCAAACCAATGATGCAAATCAGAGCAAGGGACCAGTTCAAGCCTTGTGGTAGTGGTTGCAAGTCATTGTCATTAGTTATGAGTTAGGAGTTAGGAGTTATGAGTGACTAATGACCGATGACTAATGACGTTTTAATTATTGGTGGCGGCATTATTGGCTTGGCGATCGCTATTGAACTAAAATTGCGCGGGGCAAGTGTCATAGTGGTAAGCCGCAGCTTTAGCGCCGCCGCCACCCACGCGGCAGCTGGCATGTTAGCACCAAATGCCGAAAAAATTCCCGAAGGGGCTATGTACGACCTGTGTCAGAGATCCCTGTTTTTATATCACCACTGGACTCACAAAATAGAAGAATTCACAGGCTTAAACACTGGTTTCAGCCCCTGCGGCGTTTTAGCACCAGTCTACGAAGAGGAGGCGGTGCGGGGGTGCGGGGGAGACGGGGAGAGTAATTCTTCTTTCCCCCCAGCCCCCCAGCCCCCCATCCCCCACTCCTCTTCCCCTGCCTACTGGTTAGACCGAGAAGCTATTCATCAACATCAGCCAGGTATGTCCGTAGAAGTGGCTGGTGGTTGGTGGTATCCTGAAGACGCACAAGTAGACAATCGCACACTCGCACAAGCACTGTTGATTGCGGCCAAGTCCCTTGGTGTTGAAATCAAGGAAGGCATTACAGTAGAAGGAATTGGGCAGCAGCAGCGACAGGTTATTGGTGTGCAAACAAACGCAGGAGTTATTCGCGCCGAACATTATGTTTTAGCAGCAGGTGCTTGGTCGAATAAATTGTTACCCCTACCCTTGCGTGCGATCAAAGGGCAAATGCTTAGTGTACGATTGCCAGAATCTGAGCCGGAATTGCCGTTAGCGCAGGTTTTGTATGGCCAGGATATTTACATCGTACCGAGACGAGATCGGCAAATTATTATTGGGGCGACTAGCGAAGATGTTGGCTTTACTCCCCACAACACACCCAAGGGCATTCAAACCTTACTACAAAGAGCGATTCGGCTATATCCTCAATTACAAGATTATCCTATCCAGGAATTGTGGTGGGGATTTCGTCCTACCACCCCTGATGAATTACCCATCCTTGGCACCAGCCCCTGCAAAAACTTAACATTTGCTACTGGTCATTACCGCAATGGTATTCTCTTAGCACCCATAACAGCAACATTGATTGCCGATTTGATCTGGGAGCAAAAGTCTGACCCCCTACTCACTCAATTCAACTATTCACGCTTCCACGACAGACACTTGCCTCAACGGAGGGAACCTCCCCAAGGCAGTGTCCTCACCAAGCCATCTACCGCC
>CAZZXJ010000150.1:0-953 GCA_964657905.1 uncultured Stigonema sp. | reverse complement strand
GAGTCGCTTAATGACAGGAACAGGCAAGTATCGCAGCGTTGAGGAAATGCAGCAAAGCATCGCCGCCAGCGGTTGTCAAATTGTGACTGTGGCAGTGCGGCGAGTACAAACCAAAGCACCCGGACACGAAGGTTTAGCCGAAGCACTGGATTGGACAAAAATTTGGATGTTGCCTAATACCGCAGGTTGTCAAACCGCAGAAGAGGCAATTCGCGTGGCACGTTTGGGGCGGGAAATGGCGAAACTGCTGGGACAGGAAGATAATAACTTTGTCAAGTTAGAAGTGATCCCTGACCTCAAGTATCTACTACCAGACCCCATCGGCACCCTCCAAGCAGCAGAACAACTGGTGAAAGAAGGTTTTGCTGTGTTGCCTTACATCAACGCTGACCCTATGTTAGCAAAGCGTTTGGAAGAAGTCGGTTGTGCTACGGTCATGCCTTTGGCCTCCCCCATTGGTTCTGGGCAGGGGTTGCAAACAACAGCCAATATTCAGATCATTATTGAAAATGCTAGTGTGCCAGTAGTGGTAGACGCTGGCATTGGATCACCATCTGAGGCGGCACAAGCAATGGAGATGGGCGCAGATGCTTTGTTAATTAATAGCGCGATCGCCCTAGGACAAAAGCCAAATGCAATGGCGATGGCGATGAATCTAGCAACAGTCGCCGGTCGTCTGGCATACCTTGCTGGCAGAATGCCTATTAAAACCTATGCCAGTGCTAGTTCACCTCTAACTGGGACGATTACTAATTAGGGCATAGGGCATGGGGCATGGGGCCTGGAATTTTCCTTTGCTTTTCTTCCGCTCTCCCACGCGAACATTTCCGCTACGGCCCTCACAGAGCGCGAAAAATGAGCAATTGACCAGATCGCGAGCGTACTGTACCCTATGCCATATGCCCTATGCCCCATGCCCCATGCCCATCACTTACGTCTTATAAGGTTACCCA
>CAZZXJ010000149.1:0-11292 GCA_964657905.1 uncultured Stigonema sp. | reverse complement strand
AGAAAAATACATACACAGACTGGGTTTTAAGCTGTTTTTAACTGTCTAGTTATTTACGCCGTCCTGTACTAGTATAATTGGTAATTCGTAATTATCTCCATACACAATTACGAATTGACTAGTAAAGTTTATATAGGGGAGGCAGGATGAACGGCGGTGAGACAGCCCTTATAGTACCTCAAAAGAAATTCTGGGTTCACCAGAAGCCCACATCTTACCCCAAGGGTCGATGCTGGATACTTCACACTTTGTTATGTTTAGATTAGCGAGAATTATTTTCGGCTATGTGACTGACTCTATAGACGCCTCTCCGAATCTACATCTCTACACCCTTTGATTTAGGAGATGTTCTATGTCAATTTATATCGGTAATCTAGCTGATCAGGTTGAAGAAGATGACCTCAAACACGTATTTTCAGAATATGGATCTGTTAAGAAAGTTCAAGTATCTATAAACCGGGAAACTGGAGAGAAGAGAGGTTTTGCTTTTGTCGAGATGGGAACAGACGCCGAGGAAGCGGCAGCGATTCAGGCGCTATTAGGTACTGAGTGGATGGGTCGTAGCCTCAAAGTTAATAAAGCTAGAACTAAGTTAGACGGAGGTTCGTCGTATCAGTTATAGTGCGTGTATTACGCATGAAGCCCTTGATATTAGGTTGAGGCGGTAGCACGTTTCCAACCCGGTGGTAAACCTCGCCTGATAGCTCAGGGTTTTGAGGATTGCGTAGTGGAACGCTGCCGCAGAGCTACTTTATATACCCAAACAGTGAGAGAGCAAAGTACTAAAAATGAAAACCAAAAAAGCCATGCAAATTAAGGAGCTTTTAAGCCGATATGCAGCTGGACAAAGAGACTTTAGGGATGCGAACTTGATTGCGGCAAATCTCAAGAGTGTCAACCTGAGTGGCGCCAACCTAAGTGGTGCGAACCTAAGTGGTGCTAAGCTCACTCAAGCCAATTTGAGTCGAGCCAATCTCACAGGTGCCACTCTGACAGGAGCAAATTTAACTGAAACCAACTTGGCTCAAGCCAACCTGAGTGCTGTAGACCTAAGTGATGTGAATCTCAGTCAATCCCACATGCGTGGGGCAATCATGCCTGATGGAAACAGCCCCAGTGCCGTATCTAATCACCTCAAATCCTCTCTAAATATTGCCGCCCAGGTGACGGATGCTCAAGCGGTAATTCAGTAGGTAAAATTTTTGTTTGTATTTCTAGTGACTTCCACACTTAACCTAAAACTGCCTCTTTGGTAGAAGAGATTACTTTAGTATCCGAAGTATATTTCTATATGCGGAGTGGATTTTTACTACACAACGTCATAAAAGGTGCTTAGTTACTAAACAACGTCAAAAACCTCATTGTTTAGTTTAGTTGCTCACATTCTATCTCTAAGTATATTAGGGGTAAATGTGAGCATTATTACTAAATAGGAAAGTAGGGTTCACGTAACCAGAAGCTTAACTTGGATTAAATTATCTGTGTAGCCAAGGTTAAAAACTAGACAACTGTAGAGTGTAGTTTTTTGACTAAAGTTAATTGAAAGTTAATAGTGTTTTCGCTCTCGCGCCCCCGGTGTTAATTTCTACTGTAGGGTAGAGATCGCCTCCCATCGACACATAAGAGTGCGATCGCAAACTCCTAGCAGACGACCAAGAACGCTCCTTCATGTCTTGATCATAAGCACAGGTATGGGATTAGCTGTACTAAGTAATACTGAGGACACTAGCTTTTGTTTCGTTGAGTTAGGGACTTCCCACAGCTATATAAAACTTTGTATGCTGAATTTATATAGACGTCTTATATAGTTTTTTCACAAACTTGTGCAGGAAGATTTTAGGCTCATAGTTGATTTAGTGTCGGTTTTCGCCGTTGCCGCCTGTGGAGGGCTAGTGGCTTGGTTATTGCGACAACCGGTTTTACTAGGATATCTGATTGGCGGAATGGTCATTGGACCTGCCGGACTGGGACTGATCAAAGAATTAATTCAGATCGAAACTCTGGCGCAGTTTGGTGTCGCCTTTTTGTTATTTGCCTTGGGAGTTGAGTTTTCCTTGAATGAACTCAAAAAAGTCCAGGCGATCGCACTCGGAGGAGGATCAGCTCAGATTCTCCTGACAATTTTGGTTACAGTTGTATTATGTGGGGTAACCGGAGCTTGGGGAACCCTACCAGCCAAGGGCGTGTTTTTGGGGGGAATTTTGTCTTTGTCTTCCACAGCAGTTGTTCTCAAGTGCTTGATGGAGCGCAACGAAACGGAAACGCTCCACGGGCAGGTGATGCTAGGAATTTTGGTGGTACAGGATTTGGCTCTGGGACTGATGCTCGCAGTCTTGCCAGCCCTCCACCAATCTGGGGAAGCGATTGGCATAGCAGTGCTGACAGCGCTGTTAAGGATTGGCTTATTTGCCGCAGGTGCAATCGCGGCGGGGATTTGGCTTATTCCACCTTTGTTACGACTATTAGCCCGCACCGAAAGCCGAGAGCTATTTTTATTAGGCGTGGTGGCGCTGTGTTTGGGTATTGCCCTACTAACGGAATATATGGGGCTGTCCATTGAGATGGGAGCGTTTGTCGCTGGTTTGATGATTTCGGAGGTAGAATACGCTGACCAAACCCTGAGTTACGTGGAGCCATTGCGAGATATCTTTGCCAGTTTATTCTTTGCCTCCATTGGGATGTTAATCGACCCGGTGTTTTTATGGAACAATCTAGAATTGATTCTGGGACTGGTGGCGCTGGTATTTGTGGGTAAGTTTTTGATTATCACACCACTGGTGAAATTGTTTCGCTACCCATGGAAAACAGCGTTAATCGCTGGGCTAGGACTGGCTCAGATTGGGGAATTTTCCTTTGTTCTCGCCAGTGAAGGGCAAGCGCTAGGGCTAGTTTCCCGGCAAATATATTTACTGATTTTAGGAACGACAGCGGTAACATTAGTGCTTACCCCCTTCGTGCTGCGAGGAATGCCGATTTTATTTGATTGGGTAGAATCAATACCTTGGCTGAAGCCCTATTTAAGTGGGGAAGGTAAGCCGTTGGAAGTAGCCGAAGAACTACCAATGAAAGACCATGTGGTGGTGTGCGGCTATGGGCGAGTAGGACGCAATTTGGTGAAGTTGTTGCTTTCTCACGAGTTGCCCGTGGTGGTGATTGACCAATCGGAAAGTAGAATTCAGCAGTTGAGGGAAGCTGGGGTTCCTTATGTGTACGGAAATTGTGTGAGTTTTTACGTTTTAGAAACCGCTCTTGTAAGCAATGCACGAGGAATGGCGATCGCACTTCCTGACCCCATGAGTACCCGTCTTTGTATCAAACGCGCTTTGGAATTGTTCCCTGATTTGAACGTAGTTGTTCGCGCCACCAACGATAAAAGTATTGAGCTACTTTACCAACTAGGAGCCAGGGAAGTCGTGCAACCAGAGTTTGAGGCGAGTTTAGAAATGGGAACATATATACTAACTCATATCGGCTTGTCAACAGATGTGGTGCAACGGCAAATGCAGCAAATCCGCAATCGTCATTATTTGGATCTGCGACCTGAGCAATCAGTGTCTGAGGTTTCCCGTGATTTACTCCAAGCAACTCAAGACATGAATAGTCGGTGGTATCCTCTACCATCTGGTTCACCCCTAATTGGTATGACATTAGAAGAAGCGGATATGCGCTACTTAACAGGGGTGAGTTTAATGGCAATTCGCCGCACCGGAGGCGAAGAAATAGATTATCCCGATGCCAGTACCAAGTTATCAGAGGGCGATCGCCTACTGGTAGTGGGATCAGATGAGGAAATGGCAGCTTTGGATGAATTCGCACTAGGTAGGGCTGCTGTTCCTCGAGAAAACAGCGCTTGTCAGTGGGTACTCGTCAGCACTGATTCTCCGGTAGTTGGTAAAACCCTTACAGATTTGGGTATTAGCAACCAATATGGGGTACAGATACAGGCAATTCGACGAGAGGGCACGTTTATCCGCCTTCCCGACGACAGTACAGACTTACAAGCCCGTGACCAAGTGCTATTGTGTGGTAGCTTGCCTTCTTTAAATCAAGTACAACAGTTGCTTGCAGACAAAACAGAAGTGCCACTATCTATATTAATCAATAATCCAGAGTAATTAATTTTGACTATTGACTAATTCTTAGGCTTAATGTAAGCGATCGCTTGTTTCCAAACTGTCGTCTGTTGGCTATTTTCATCTATAAGACATACACAGTATTGGTCTTGCCATATAACTTTCCCAGTCACGATATCGCCTGTCAGCAGTTTTAACTCGGTAGGTGCTGCTTTTTTAATCAGGTTTTGTACTTGTCGAATGCTAGGCAGCGAGATGTCCAATTCAGTCGTAGGCATTTTTGATAATAATGTATGTACGTAGTTAGTGGTTAGTGGTTAGTAGTATTTTTACAACTATAGCAATCCTATTTCAGTTGTGAAAATTCCTGAAATACACGTAGGGTGGGCACTGCCCACAGTATCCGGGTTTTGGTGGGCAGTACCCACCCTACAAAACTTAAAATTTTTCACAACTCATTTAGGATTGCTATAACAACCAACAACCAACAACTAACAATTCCTTGATAATTCATCATTGAGAAAATGGCAATCGAATTTACTAAGTATCACGGTCTGGGCAATGACTTCATCCTGATTGACAATCGCTCTTCATCACAGCCAGCGCTGACACCTCTCCAAGCGGTGAAGTTGTGCGATCGCCACTTTGGTATTGGTGCTGATGGTGTAATTTTTGCCCTAAGAGGAGAAAACGATACTGACTATTCCATGCGGATTTTCAATTCCGATGGTTCAGAACCAGAAATGTGTGGTAATGGTATTCGCTGTTTAGCAGGTTTTTTAGCGGATTTAGAGGGAGTGGGTAGGGGCGGGGTAACCCCGCCCTTACAGGAGTGGGGAGTGGGGAAAGATGCCCAATCAACAATCACCTATCGCATTCAGACCCTGGCTGGTGTCATCAAACCGCAACTCATGCTGGATGGTCAAGTTAAGGTGGATATGGGCATACCTAGGCTGCTGGCTGGGGAAATACCCACCACAATGCGCCCAGCAGACGAAAAAGTGATTAATCAACCGCTACAGGTGGCACTTAATTCATGGTTCGTCACTTGTGTAAGTATGGGAAATCCTCACTGCATTACTTTTGTGGAAGATGTGGCAGCAATTCCCTTAGAAGCCATAGGTTCGGAGTTTGAGCATCATCCAGCTTTTCCGCAACGGACGAATACCGAATTTATTCAAGTGGTGCGTCGCGACTACTTGAAAATGCGTGTATGGGAACGCGGTGCTGGTATCACATTAGCCTGTGGTACTGGTGCTTGTGCAGCCTTAGTAGCTGGTGTGTTGACAGGGAGATGCGATCGTGCTGCTACTGTGGAACTTCCTGGTGGTTGTCTACAAATTGAATGGTCAGAAATAGACCAACATCTTTACATGACGGGACCGCAAGATCGAGTTTTTACAGGCAACATTATTGCAGATCAATTGAGTTAGTCGCCTAATACCGCTCGCTTGTAATTAAAAATAAAAAATTTAACAAGCTAAAAGCTTACAATCTAAGCTTTTAGCTGATTTTGAATGGTAACTTTATTTCCGCCGTCTTGTACTAAGTAGGTCTGCACAAATAAATATAACTATGTAACAAAATGTAAAGTCGTTGAAAACCTTTGCGATTGCTTCGCTCCACTTCGTTTCGCTCGCAATGACATAGTTTGGTTTTTTCGCGCCGACCTACTTAGTATATTTTTTACTATAAAACATCACTCTTTCGGAGATGTCTATTACTTTCAAATCAACTTCTTTATTTTCAAAGAAGGTACGCCAACTTACCTCTACGTTATAAAGTTTTTTGCCATCCCTAACTGCTTGCTGTATATCTTTCCTTAATGAACTGACCAATTTGTCGTACTTTTTTTGTAGAAGACGATCATTGAAACAGAGATGCCCTTCTACACAGGGCAAACGCATCTAAATTCTGTAATCCATGCCCAGCAAGGGTTAAAAATTTTAGTCACCAAACTAAATAATGCTTTGAAACCTTTGCCTAGTAAGCATTATAAAAATAAGATGCCTTTGCCTTGAAGGGGCAGGCGTCGGCTGCCCCTTCCCCACAATCAGTATGAGAATGATTATTATTGTATGGAGGAATTTTCTCGAAGTCCCCTAATTGAATTCACTTACAAATATTGGATCACAATAAGAAGATAATACTAGCATAAAAATTTTTATCAATATATATACTGAACTATTACTGGTAACTAGCCTTCCGAAATTTTTTATTTTAAAGAGCTTTATCCCTTCTTGAGTTTATCTAGGTTAACTATGTTTTTCAGGTGAAATTGTTTGAATGTTACTATACAAATCCTGACCTTATATGTCAGATTAGGGTTAACAAAGAACTCTGGTAATAAATCAATGTCTATTCTACAAAAACTATCATTCGCCTTGGTTGGAACAGCAGTTATATTGATGGGTACTCATCCAGCTAGCGCTGTTAGTCTAGTTATAGGAGGTAGCACGCCCAGTACAACAGAAGGTCAAACTACTAATATTCAGGGCGCTACAACTATCGACTTTGATAATGGTACAGCACCTACTTCTGGACCTGTTAGTTTCTCCACACAGAATGGAAATATTAATAATGACATTGTAAAAGGGAGTACAAGTGGTTTATATGCTGCCCCTTACAATGACTCCAGCTACTATCTAGCAGTTCAGCCTAACAATAATGTAACTATTACGTTTGCTCAAGCTCTTAATGACTTTGGCTTTTATTGGGGGTCAGTAGATGCATTTAACTCTGTGCAGGTCTATAGCAAAAACACTTTGCTATCAACATTTAGTGGCGCAAATGTTCCAGGTGCTCCAGCCAATGGAGCTCAGAGTGGGAACGCAAACAATGTTTACGTTAATTTGCTAGCTGGTACCAATGAGACTTTTGACAAGATTGTTTTGAGTACCACTGCTCCTGCATTTGAAACTGATAATTATAGCTACAGATTAGCTAGTGTTCCTGAACCAAGCTCAATATTAGGCTTGCTAGCTTTCGGTGCTGTAAGTGCTGGGTCATTTGTAAAACGCAAATCAAAGCTAGCTTAAAATTATTTTTTCAGCTTGATCGAGTAGTGGGCACGAAGCGGCAAAAAACGGCGAAATAGTACAAATATACTATATAAAATGATTCAAACCCGACTGTACCTTCGCTCATTTTGGAAGGGTGAGAGGAATTAATGCCTGATCAGTAAAGGAAACAACCTGATTCCGGATCTTCTAAAGCTGATACCGTGTAATACTTGGGCAAAGCTTTGAGACTGGCGCTGTATTCCAAGGAAAAAGGCAAATAGGCTTTTACCGTGTAAAACACGGAAGAAAATTGAATTCATTTAGAGGCTGTTATTTCCCTAAGGGACTTCCAGAAAATAAAATATCCCAACCATAGACCGAGCAATCATATCATTCGTAAGGGCGCGGTAAAGAGCGCCCCTACAATTTGGGAGAATTTATTTCTTGGTGTTCCCTAATAAGCATGATCTCGGAGTACATCTGTGTAATACACGGATGTACTCCGAAATCTTTTCTTGGTCGGACATTATTTCATCAAGAGGGTTATGATCGTCCTCCCCCAGTCGCCAGATGGTTTCAGGTTCAATCTGTCCCGCTTGGTAAAAGACGTCGATAAAAAACCGAGGTACACTTACTGATCATTTTTGCGAAGTTTCAACTCTTGTGCAAGCAGTTTTTGTTTGCGCTCAATCCCCCAGTGATAACCACCAAGACTGCCGTCACTACGCAGCACACGGTGACAAGGAACGATCAGCGCAGTCGGATTAGCGCCGCAAGCACTCCCGACTGCGCGTACTGCCTGGGGCTTACCAATATCACGTGCGATATCAGCATACGTACGCGTGAGGCCATACGGAATCTTCTGCAATGCTTGCCACACCTGTTTCTGAAATGCTGTCGCACGTACATCAAGCGGCAAATCGAGATGCGGTTCGCCTCCGGCAATAAAGTCGAGGATTGCCTGCACCCAGTCTTTGTGTGTGTGGTCATCACGCACGATCTGCGCCTGATTGAACTCATTGATCAGAATACTTTCGAGATCATCTGCTTCATCACCTAATTTGACGGCACAGATACCTTTGTCTGTTGTTGCCACAAGCAAATATCCTAGAGGACATGGGACGACTGTGTAGGCAATACGCATCGCCTTTCCAGCATGCTGATAAGTCGTGGGTGTCATTCCCATCTGTGGCGATGCTTGTTCATACAGACTGCTGCTTGAGCTATACCCCGATTCATACAAGGCGTTCACGATTTTTTCTCCATCCTTCAATTGCATTTTGAACCGCTGAAGACGGTGTGCATCAGCATACTGTCGCGGTGTGACGCCGACAATCCGCTTAAAAATACGTTGCAGATAATACGGACTCATGTTGAACTGGTTCGCTAGTTCTGCAAGCCTTGGGGGATTGTCAAACGTAACGATCGCACAACAGACTTGCTGAATGAGTTCAAGGTGAGGTTCATCAGGTAAGGTTGTATTCGGGTAGCAGCGAAGGCATGCACGGAAACCTGATTTTTCTGCCTCCACGGGTTGTGAGAAGAATTGCACATTTTCCCTTCGAGGTTTGCGCGACGGACATGATGGACGACAATAGATCCCAGTCGAACGTACAGCATAGACGAACACGCACTCATAGTGCGTGTCTCGGTCAAGGACAGCTTGCCAGTATTCGTCTTCATCCATTGGGTCGTCTCCACAAAGATCATGCTCTGCGAATTGAGAATAGCCCATTGAGCCATACAACTCTATCGGATTCTTGCGCTGGAACAGACCCTTTCACTTTTCAGCTACATATACTGCTGTGGAATTTGCTTTTTGTCGTTGCTGAAATCTTCTTCTGGTAAGAGGTTCATCCAATTGGGTGAATGCGATGCATTCCAAAGGAATATACCCTAAAAGTAATAGCTATTAGCTTTTACACAAAAGACTAAAAATCTTTTTGCTAACCGCTGACTGCTTGTATATAAAAAGGATAAATAGTGAATGAAACTGTGAAAGCACTACATACACAAGATTCTCAACAAGGAGCATTGCCCCTGCTGGAAAAAATAGCTACCAACATACCAGGAATGATTTTCCAATTCCTTCAGCGGCAGGATGGTTCCCAGTCTGTCCTTTATGCCAGTTCTGGATGTCGAGATCTATATGAATTAGAACCAGAAGTAGTGCAGGCAGACTTTCAGGTACTATATAAACTTATTCATCCGCACGATATCAAAACTTTTGAAGAATCTGTTGCTACCTCTTGTGCCCAGACAGTACCTTGGCATTGGGAAGGTCGCATCATCACATATAGTGGCAAACTCAAGTGGATTCAAGGTGCAAGCCGCCCAGAACGACTTGAAGGCGGCGATGTTATTTGGGTTGGTTCGTTCATGGACATTACAGATCGGAAGCTTGTTGAGGAAAAATTGCGAGAGAGTGAAGCACGGTATAAAGCAATTTTAGATGCTATCCCTGATTTAATGTTTCGCATCAGCCGCGACGGCGAGTATCTAGACTTCAAAGGTGAGGGAGCAAATCTTCACATTCCTAATCAGGAGATAGTTGGTAAAAATTTGCGGGATTTATTGCCTCCTGATGTTGCGATGAAAACTCTTGAGGCGATCGCAAAAACTTTTGATTCCAGAATGCATTCCTTAGAATATCAGCTACCAACACCTTTGGGAATGCGAGATTACGAGTCGCGGTTGGTAGTCAGTGGGCAAGACGAAGTGTTAGCAATTGTGCGGGATATTACTGACCGTAAACAAACAGAACTAACTCTACAGCATCTTGCCCAAAAGTTTGCCCTCGTTTTTCGTTGCAGCCCCAATCCAATTAGCATCAGCACAATTAAAGAAGGACGCTATTTAGAAGTTAACGACAGTTTTGTCAAACTCTCAGGTTATTCGCCAGACGAGGTGATTGGTCGTACTGCTTTTGAGTTAAATATGTGGGTGAACCAGAACGATCGCGCTTTGATGCTGCAGGAGTTGCACTCACACGGATTCGTTCGCCACCGAGAATTTGAATTTCGTAGTAAGTCGGGTTCGGTACATGTGAGTCTGTTTTCAGCCGAAGTCATTCATTTAGATGGTGTTCCGTGTTTACTAGCAGTTAATCACGAGATCACCGGACGCAAACAAGCAGAACTTGCATTGCGCGAGTCTGAGGAAAAGTTTTCCAAAGCTTTTCGTTCTAGTCCAAACCCGATTACTATCCTGAAGCTTGAAGATGGGCGCTTCGTTGATGTTAACGATGCCTTTCTCCACATGAGCGGCTTTTCCCGGGAAGAAGTGATTGGTCGTACCCCCAGAAAGTTGAAGATTTGGGACAATTCCTCTGAAGGTGCCAGAATGCAAAAGATATTGCAGGACGAAGGATTTATTCGCAATTTAGAAACCGAGTTTTACACAAAGTCAGGTGATTCTAGGGTGGTACTGTTCTCAACCGAGATGATTAACCTTGGTGAAGAGCCTTGTGTGGTTTGTGTCATGAACGATATTACCGAACGCAAGCAGACGGAAGAATTACTACGCCTGAGAGCAAAACGCGATCGCTTATTGGCTCAAACCCTAGCACGCATTCGACACTCACTCAACCTAGACCAAATTCTCCAAACTACCGTCAACGAAGTTCGGCAATTTTTGGCAGCAGACCGGGTATTTGTTGCTCTCAGGGATGCCAATGCACAATCAAGAATTCTTGCCGAATCAGTAGATCCGCAATATCCATCTGTCTTGGAATGGAAACCTGAGCATGAAACTTCTATTTTAGAGTTAAGAAAACTACTAACGACCAATCGTGTGCGGGTAGTTGAAGATATCACGCAAATAGTAGCATCTCCTAAATTGATAGCACTCTATCAGGAATTTCACACTAGGGCTACCTTGGCTGTACCAATCATACTCGGCGGGGAATTGTTTGGTGCGTTGATTGCCAACCAATGCAGTGAACCGCGTTATTGGCAGCCAATGGAAATTGATTTGCTCCAGCAGATGTCAGAACAGGTTGCGATCGCCATTCAGCAAGCGCAACTCTATCAAGAACTAGCAGAACTTAACACTAATCTGGAACGTCAGGTAGAAGAGCGTACAGCGCAACTACAGCAGAAAATGCAGGAACTCCAAGAACTGAGCCGGGTAAAAGATGTGGTTTTGCACACGGTTTCCCACGATTTACGGACTTCAGTAATGGGCAACTTGATGGTGCTAAATAATTTACTAAAGAT
>CAZZXJ010000148.1:0-11326 GCA_964657905.1 uncultured Stigonema sp. | reverse complement strand
CCACACCCCACACCCCACACCCCAACGCAGGTTTTGGTAACGCTGCTGAATCCTGCCTGTGCCTTGTCAATCTGCTCCCTAATCACCAAGAGATCTTTGAGCGATCGCCCTCGTCTATGCAGTGTCCAAACAATACGGAAGTTAGTCAGGATACTTTCTGAATGAATGCAGTATGCGGATGATGTGGACATTCTTATCTCTGACTCCATAAATCACGATGTACGGTGTTTGAAAAATGACCAGTTCCCTGGTCAAGACCGCCCCCTCATCTCCCCCTACTTCTTCATAAACCCCCAAGCTTCAAGCCGGGCGCTCAAAAATTCGCGAATCTGTTCTTGTACAGCTTCTTTATCCAAGCTAGCATCTACGCGCACGATCCGATGAGGATAGGATGCAGCTAACTCTCTATATCCTTGCTGTACCTGGCGATGAAAAGCTAAAGTCTCTTTTTCTATGCGGTCAGCTTTTTGCCAAGATCCCCGTTTCCGAGCCAGTCCCACCTCAACATCAACATCTAACCATAAAGTCAGGTCGCTTTCTAAACCTCCCGTGGCAATAGCGTTTAGCTGATTAATCAAATTGATGTCTAGCCCACGTCCCCAACCTTGGTAGGCGATAGTGGAATCAGTATAGCGATCGCACAAAATAATCGCGCCCTTTGCCAATAATGGTCTTAACTTATGGTCTACGTGTTGCGATCGGTCAGCAGCATACAAGAGTAATTCTGTCCTGTCAGCAATTGAGTGTTCTCCTGCTTCTAGTAATAAGCGCCGTAGATGCATGCCTAAGTCTGTTCCCCCAGGTTCACGAGTCACGACTACAGATGTAGAGACGTTGGATGCAAAGTCTCTACGCAGCCACTGTTCACAAGGCTGTATTTGGCTAGTTTTGCCACAACCTTCCACCCCTTCAAATACAATCAATCTGCCATTCATAGTTTTTGAATTTTGCTGAGACTGACTTTTACAAGTATATTTTTTGAGGTTACCAGGTATTCCCCTTCTAGGATTGCGTGTCACTCAGGACTTACGCAAAAATTGCCAAAAAGCTAACAGCAATTTTCCGGTAAATAGACCATATTGTAGGGGCGCAAGGCCTTGATCTCTACAACCGATTGTGGTTCATAAAGATGAAAATGTCTGTAATTTATCGAACCGCTAAGACGCGCCTATTCCCCAAGAATTCCTAGAGTGTGCGTAAGTCCTATCACTGAAAAACATCAGAGGAAATTACAGTGTATTTCTTCCCTTAATATGGGGACAGAATTGGTGATTGAAATTCCTCTGCATCAATAATTCAACATTAAATTTCATCCAATAAAAATTCTCTATCCGTGTTTTTACGACTGGCAGAAGTAACGATTATTTACCATAATAGAAAATATAAAGTATCTAGACTATAAAATTTGACTAATTTTCAATAAGAGTAACATTTATGAAAAATTCGCCCCAAGAGCAGGTAAATCTGACTCAAGAAATTTTGTTGCACCGGATTGCGAATCGGATTCGGCAATCTTTGGAACTCCAAGAAATATTGTTAGCGACGGTGGCAGAAGTCCGCTCGTTTCTCAGCACTGATCGCGTCAAAATTTACCAGTTTGAACCCGATGGTCATGGGTTAGTGATTGCGGAATCGATTCAGGAAGGTCGGTTACCTCCCTTGCTGGGGCTGAATTTTCCAGCAGATGATATTCCGCCCTCCGTCCGTGAATTGTTGATCCGGGTACGTCAGCGAAGTATCGTCTCGCTGCCTACACACGAAATTGGCATCAGTCCTCTAGATTGCCCAGAAACAGGCGAAGCGTTAGACAAGCAAGATATTCACTATCGACCTGTTGATCCTTGCCATGTGGAATATTTAACAGCAATGGGTGTGAAGTCTTCGGTGGTGGTGCCCATCGTCTTAAAGAGCAAGGAAACCGGGAAAGATTCGTTTCCTTCTGTGCGGCAACCATCTCTATTGTGGGGGCTATTGGTGTCTCACCATTCAGAACCACGAGTGGTGACACAGCAGGAATTACAGTTTATTCAGTCGGTGGTAGATCAGGTGGCGATAGCAATTTCGCAATCGATCTTGCTGAACCAAGTGCGAGAGCAAGCCCACCTTGATGCCATCATTAATCAAGTCACCGAGAAACTGTATACGACGCCAACTGTGGAGCTGCAAGCTGCCCTTGTAGAAACGGTGGCAGCCTTGAAAGGCTCTGGAGGACGACTGTACTTACTGCCAGACGCCGAGCAAAGAGCAGAAATTTATACCTGTGGGGTGCAGCCAAGTCTACTCGATCTAGGACTTGGTAGACCTGTTGAGGAGCATCGATTGTGGCAGAAATATCTCTATTCCGCCACTATACCACAGGGTGAGAATTCTGAATGGTCAGTGAACTGGATGAGAGCCGTTTATGCTTTGACCCCTCCACCCGACGAACTCAGTTCGGACTTGAATTTGTGGGCGATCGGTGATCTTTATAAAGAACCCTTATTCCGGTCAATTGCCCCAAGCTTCCAAGCAACGCAAATTCGGGGCTTGTTGATTGTGCCACTCCTACATGGTTCCAGCGTCGTTGGCTGTTTAAGTATTTTCCGAGATGGGGTGGATATTGAAACTATCTGGGCAGGTTGTGTTGATACCGATTCTCGCCAACTGATGCCGCGTCAGTCCTTTGATGCGTGGCGCCAACTGAGAACCGGGCAAGCACAACAGTGGGCAGAGTCGGAAGTTAAGCTAGCGCAAGCACTGGGTGAGCGCTTTTCAACTGCTATAAAGCAGTACCAACTGTATCAACAAGTGCAAGCTTTAAATACAAACTTAGAGCAACAAGTACGCGATCGCACTGCCGAACTGCAACAGACCAACATTGAGCTACAGCGCTCCATTGAACGGCAACAAGCCCTGGCTCGGATCATTGCGAAAATGCGACAGTCGCTGGACGTTAAAACCATTTTTAATACCACAACTGAGGAGGTTTGTCAACTACTTAATAGCGATCGAGTAGTGGTCTATCGCTTCAATGCTGATTGGGGAGGTGAATTTGTTAGTGATTATGAATTTGCTCATCCCCAATGGCAGAGAAATATCAAACTCGGGGTGGGGATGGTGTGGAATGATACCTACTTACAGGAAACTCAAGGCGGACGCTATCGCCATAATGAAACCTCTGTGGTCGATGATGTGTACAGCATGGGATTTACCCAGTGTCACCAAGATATACTCGAACAGTTTCATATCAAAGCCTTCATGATAGCTCCGATATTTGTGGGGCAGGAGTTATGGGGCTTATTGGCAGCCTATCAACACTCAAGCAGTCGGCATTGGGAGACTTCAGAAGGAGAGTTTTTCACGCAAATCGCGACTCAGCTTGGGGTGGCGTTGCAGCAAGCTGAGTATTTAGAACAAGTGCGATCGCAATCCGTACAATTGGTTCGTGTGGCAGAACGGCAGCAAACCCTGGCAAGTGTAATCACCAAAGTTCGGGAATCCCTGGATTTAAACGAAATTTTTGAAACCACGACGCAAGAGATCCGCCGAGTACTCAATGCTGATCGGGTTGTGGTCTTTCGCTTCTATTCCGAATCTAATTATGACGGCGGCGAAGTCGTTGCAGAAGATGTTGCCCATAGTTTCCCATCCACCTTAGCGGCACTCGTGTATGATCGCTGTATGGATGAGAAGTATAGTGAGAAATTCCTCCAAGGTTATATCCATGCGGTTAGTGATATTTATAACGCCAATTTAAACGATTGTTATGTGTCAATGCTGTCTCGCTTCCAAATCACGGCGAACTTGGTGGTTCCCCTGATCAGGCAAGGAAAGTTATGGGGCTTACTGTGTATTCATCAATGCCAAAAATCCCGTGAGTGGCAAGAGTCGGAAATTGAATTTGTCAGTCAAATTGCCACCCAGTTAGGAGTTGCCCTAGAACACGCAGTACTGCTCAAACACACACAGCAGCAAGCGACACAACTTTCCCAAGCCCTCGACTATTTAAAGGAAACTCAAGCCCATCTAATTCACAGTGAAAAGATGTCGAGTCTAGGACAATTGGTGGCAGGGGTTGCCCATGAAATTAACAATCCGGTCAACTTTATCTACGGCAATCTTACCCATATTAATCAGTACACGCAAAACTTGATTGAGATGCTCAATCTCTATCAACAGCACTATCCTGAACCCGACCCGGAAATTCAACAACTAGCAAAGGTGGCAGATTTAGAGTTTATTGCTGAAGATTTGCCGAAACTGTTTTCTTCACTGCAAGTAGGTGCTGAGCGCATTTGTGAGATTGTTCTTTCCCTGCGGAATTTCTCTCGTTTGGATCAAGCCGAGGTGAAATCTGTTGATATCCATGAGGGACTCGATAGCACTCTGCTGATATTGCAGCATCGTCTGAAGCCTAATTCATTGCATTCAGGCATTGAGGTTGTCAAGCAGTATGGCAAGTTGCCGCTTGTCGAGTGTTTCGCTGGACAACTCAATCAGGTGTTTATGAACCTGCTGGCAAATGCTGCTGATGCCCTAGAAGAGTCTATCCGTCAGTCGGCGGCGGGCGCACAACACCATCCGATCATCACTATTAGGACGCAGCTGATCGGAGGCGATCAGCTGCAAATCTCCATCAAGGATAATGGAGTCGGCATGACTCAAGAGGTACACACTAAGCTATTTGATCCCTTTTTCACAACAAAGCCTGTGGGTCAAGGCACAGGTCTAGGACTCTCAATTAGTTACCAAATTGTCGAAAAGCACGGCGGTAAATTTCAGTGTGTGTCCCAGCCAGGAGAGGGGGCTGAGTTTATGATTGATATTCCCGTAAAACAATCTGGGGCAAAAGTAGCGAGACATACGCAAGCCGCCATGTAAACTCTGAACCCTCTTCTGTGAATGGAATGATAATATCGCCGCCAAATTGTTATACAGATACGTAGGGGCGGGGTAACCCCGCCCTTACCATTACGGGTCATACGAACGATCACAAAAAGAAGCAAGAATAGCGATTTTAACAACCCTTCGACCCCAATCAGACCTTTCTCACCAAGTCTGCTGACCAGCCACTTCACCGAACGACTGTAAATCAGCCATCCAAATCCGAAACCACAGTATATATAATTCTAGGATTTACGCACTTTACACATTGACCATCATGTGCAAAAAAGGCTTATTAACCTAAAACTCTTGCCCTGCCTCGTTCCTGGGCTGCTGCCTTGTAAGAAAGGTAATGCATAGCTTGTCGTTTCTGTCTATGCGTAAGTCCTAAATTCGTAATTCGTGATTGGGGGAATAATTACGAATTACGAATTAGAACATTGGCAACTATTGGCTGGCTTTGTCAGGCGCTAAAGCTAGTTGTGATATAGGATTGGGAATAGGAGGAGCATCCGGATCTGCACGGAAGATGCCGCTGGTGCCATTAGCAAGTTGAGCAAGGAATGTGATTTGACCGGAATTATTCAGTCCCTTTGAACCACGACCAAAACTAAGGCTTGTGACTGTCGAACCAAACAGGGAATCACCAGTACTGATGACCTTATTACTTAGTGAATCGGGTCCTGTGAAGATACCTTGACCCCCCTGATTCAGGCTAGCCAAAAAGACTACGGTTCCGGCATCATTTATCCAGGGGGTAGACAGACTGCTAAAGGGACCGCTGATGTCAGCAATAGTAGTTCTTGTGGTTCCATTGCTCGTAAAAATCCCGTTACCTACTCCAAAACCCGTTGAACCATAAGTAACAGTGTAAAAAGCTACAGTGCCCTTATTATTAAGCGAGAAACCTCCCTCGGTAGATCCTATCTTAATAAAATTGGACATGCGGGGGACACCAGTGGTGTCGCCAATGACCGTCTTGTTTGTTCCATCGTTGGCAACAATTGTGCTCTCCCCGTTTCCAGCAGTATTATTATCTATGTAAGTCACTGTTCCGACATCATTGATGATCGGCTGGATCAGCTCTTGACCGATAACTACTTGGTCGAGAGTTATTCCATCGTTTGTGAGAATAGTATTAGTATAGTTGGTTTTTTGTCGGAAAGCTAAGGCTCCTGCGTTGTTGATAGACGGAAAATCAAGGCTAATATAATCGTACTTAGAATTAAAGCCTTGGGGACGAATAGTGGTAATGGTGTTAACTGTTGTTCCATTACTAGTGAAAATTCCCACACTCGACGGAATTTCTCCATCAATTCCATCATTTAATGATGCAGCAAATGCTACAGTTCCTGCATCATTTATTGAGGGATAAGAAGAAAATGAGCTAAAAACACCACTGGTATCAGCAATAGTGGTTGTTGTGGTTCCGTTGCCAGTGAAGACACCTTCACGTTCCCCATCTAACTTAGCAAAAAAGACTACTGTTCCTTTATTATTGATAGCAGGAGGGATACCTAAGAAGGAACTATAGGAGCCGCTAGTAGTGTCAGCGATTTTAGTGAAGGTATAGGCACTCGCCTCGCCCATACTGAGTAAGCTTAGACCAAGAGCAACTGCGGTTCTTACTGTGAATCGTTTGATTTTGCTTACAGGTAATGATAAATTTTTCATAAAAGCTACAAAAGTTGCCTGAACACAATAGTAGCTTCTCCCAGATCATGCTAAAAAAATATAAAATTAGAGTAAAGTAAGTGTTAAATTACGCAAAAGTCTTACAGAGATTTATATACTTTTGTTAAACTGCTGAATATAACTTAGTAAATTAAAGTTTAAATCTTTCTTATTTTAAGTGGCAAATAATATAATTCGTAACTCGTAATTGGGGTAATAATTACGAATTACGAATTACAAATTACGAATTGTATTCCGCGACTGGTTAAATAACAACTCTCGCGACTTCTCAATATCGAGCGTCTGATTTTTGAAAGCCTCTGCCTTCTCGTAGGCACGAACCGTTGCTGGACGCGCCTGAATCGTTTCAAACCAGCGCTTGAGGTTGGGAAAATCTTCTAGCTTTTGGCTTTGGCGCTCATGTCCTACAATCCAGGGATAAGCAGCAATATCGGCAATTGAATAATCGCCAGCCACAAACTCTCTATCTGCCAGTCGCTTGTCCAGCAGGGCATATAGTCGCCCCGTTTCATTCACATAGCGGTTAACGGCATAGGGAATTTTTTCTGGAGCATATTGGCTGAAGTGGTGGTTTTGTCCAGCCATGGGTCCCAGACCCGCCATTTGCCAAAATAGCCACTGAAGGACTTCAACGCGATCGCGCAAATCAAAGCTGATCAACTTCCCGGTTTTTTCTGCCAAGTACAGCAGGATTGCACCAGACTCAAAGACTGAAATCGAACCATCCCCAGTTGCAGGCTCATGGTCAACAATTGCAGGGATACGATTGTTGGGGGAAATCTTGAGAAATTCCGGTTTGAACTGCTCACCAGCGCCAATGTTGACGGGAACGATGGTGTAGGGCAATTCGACTTCCTCAAGGAACATTGTAACTTTGTGACCGTTTGGTGTTGTCCAATAGTAAAGCTCAATCATGAGTATTTATCCTGTTTAGATATATGTGCAAAGTCAGCCGTAGCTGTAGGGTGCGTTCGTTGATCGCCAGACGAACCTCTCATCAAAAGCGCTCGACCCAAGGTCGAAGTTCAACTTCCCATGTCCAAGCACTGCGGGGCTGGTGCAGAATGTTGAGATAGGTTTGGGCGATCGCATCAGGGTCGAGCATACTATCTGGATTATCTGCTGGCTCTTGACTTTGTGCTGAGCGGATCGCACCGTCAATCACAAAATGAGCTACATGGATATTCTTTGGAGCAAGTTCCCGAGCAATACTCTGAGCCAGACCGCGCAACGCAAATTTACCCATGGCAAAGGGAGCAGACCGAGGATAACCCTTGACACTTGCTGAGGCTCCAGTGAAGAAGATAGCACCGCCTCCCTGATTCAACATCCTTTTGGCAGCTGCTTGTGCGACGAGAAAGCCTCCATAGGCAGTGACATCTAAAGTTTTCGCAACATCAGCCGGGTCCAACTCAACAAGAGGTCCAGACACCCGGAAGCTTGGATTGTAAACGACGACACTAGGGGAACCCACGCGACTTTCAACATCGATGAATAACTGCTCTACTTCGTCTGGTTTTGAGGAATCGCAGGCGAAACCACTAGCCCCAATCTCACTACTCAGGTGATTTAGTTTCTCAATTTGGCGAGCGGCTAAAGCTACAGTAAATCCTTCTTTGGCAAACAGGCGGGCTAAAGATGCGCTAAGTCCACTACCTGCTCCGACAATCAAAGCTGTTGTTGGCATTTGCTCATTTTCCTCCTTAAAGATTAAGCTATTAGTTTACTAAAGAAGTTTTAAAGGGTTCGTAGTTGCCCTAAAGCGCAAACTACGAACAAGCAATTAGGCAGGAGATATCTGTGAATGTCTTGTGCTTGGAGGTTGACCAATACGGAGTACAAGCACTGCTGCAATCAGGCACAGAACACCCGATAAGATAAATGCATGGAGATAACTACCTAGTACACGACGGCGGAAATAAAGCAACCATTCAGAATCATCGAAAAGCTTGCATCATAAGCTTTTTTAATTTTTAATTCCGCCAAGCGGTACTAGTCCTAGGGACATTTTATTTTTTGGAGATCCCTGAAGACGAATGACACCATTGCGATTCTACAAGTTTTAGAAAAACGCTTAACACTTAAAGATTTATTTAAATTTAGGTTAACAAAAAATTATGATTTTTTAGGCTACTGCCCTATAATACCCTTTTACTACCGTATTTCGCTCAAGATACCAAAGATTCATCGGAGGGTTTTGATGAGCAAGTGGCAAAATACAAACAAACCAGGGACTCATTTGATTGCGCAAGTTCAGACTTATGCAAAGAGGGCTTTAGTGATCAACAGAGTGTGGTGTCAACCACGGAGCGGAAGTTGGTCGAGTTTTAGTTCTATCAGGGGCTTTTTATCTCTGTTCTTAGTAGGAGTGAGCTTGAGCGTAGTGCTTAAATATTGGTGAGGAGCGACCATCTGGGAGCTAAAATGTCTCTTCATCTTGGTTGAGTGCCTGAAACTCTTTTGCCAAAAGTGAGACCACGATATTTTCATTACCGTCTACTTTGATGAGCCATCGTTGAGGTTGACCACTCTCAAGATCACAAATCACGCCTACTTTTCCGGTTACATAAAAGGAACGCAAAATTAGGACTCTGTTTCCCACTTGAAACTTCTTTGAGATATGTAATCCCCCTCCCAAAACTAATGTGTTTTATAACCTTATCTTAATCAAACCCTAAAATTCTCTTAACTAGATTCCAAAATTTCTAGTAGCTGCTTAAGATAGTGTTTACACTTATTCAAAAGTATAAGTTCGGACAGATTAATCCAGAAAATTTCAGGTCATTGCTCTGGAATGATATTGTCTGTCATTAGTTCCTCATTTGCTTGGGGATCTCAAAAAATACAATCAAACGCCGTACTCTATAGATCGGTAGTAAGGTGTCCCCATTTTTTTACATGTAAGACCCTCAACTCAGCTTTATTGGCTCTTGTACGGCAGAGCACTTTATTACGCTTATGTGAATTAGCACATAATTTTCTGTTGGTTAAAGTTAAAGCGAACTAAGAGGAGGTAAGGCTACAGCCTCCTTGGTGCAGGTACTTAGCGCTCAACTGCCTACTATCTCAACAATCTCTACCGTAGTTCTATCAACAGTACATGCCATGATGTTAGAGCCTATCTTAATCACACTTAGTGCAGCAACAGATACCTTGACTCAGCCAAGGTCATTTCCGTCAATTTTTTCTGGGACGTTACACACCTATAGTATTAAGCGCTTGGCGTTGGCGCTGGTGATTGGAATGTTTGTCGGTTTAGAGCGGGAGTGGCGACATAAGCAGGCTGGAGTGAGAACCTTTGGTTTTGTGTCGCTATTGGGCAGCTTGGGCGGAATACTCAATGAAAACTACGCCTTGTTAAGTATTGCCATGCTGGGTATCCCAATTGTCTTCTTGAACCTGAAAACTTTGCGTGCTAACAAGGGCACTGAGTTGACCACATCTGTTGCCATGCTAGTCACTGGACTTGCTGGAGTGTTGTGTGGACAGGGTCATACCGTGACTCCTGTCGCTGTAGCAGTGATGAGTGCGGCATTACTCTCTTGGAAAGAAAGCCTTAAAGGTTTTAGCCTCGGTCTAAGGGGAACTGAGATCCGCTCAGCAATTATGCTGGCGATGTTATCGTTTGTCATTTATCCGGCTTTGCCAAAGGGGAGCTTAGACCCGTGGAAATTGGTGCAACCGCGTGAAGCTTGGCTAACGGTGATTTTGGTGGCTGGTATCGGTTTCGTGAACTATGTGCTCTGGAAGATTTACGGAACTCGGGGTATGCAGGTGGCTAGCTTTTTAGGTGGTTTGGTCAACAGTAGTGTTGCTGTCATCGAGCTAGCCAAGCGAGTGTACGAAACTCAGGGGCGTCTTTGTGAGGTGGCATATCAAGGCATTATTCTAGCTACGGCAGCTATGGTAGTTCGCAACGCAGTGCTATTGGCTATTCTGTCCCCACTAGCTTTAAAATCATCGGCACCGGCACTAGCTCTCATGCTCATGGGGATCATGGGGTTGATTTTCGTCCGCCTTTTGTCACAGGCTAAATCCTCAAAGCGATCGCCTCCAACCGCTTTTAGTAGCAGTCAATCAGAGGAAATTCCAACCACGCTGAATTTTGAATCACCTTTCTCCCTGCAATCAGCGTTGAAGTTTGGACTGATTTTTCTGGCACTGCAAATTGGTGCAGTACTGGCACAGAAGATGCTGGGTCAATTTGGTTTTTACGCCATCAGTATACTTGGGGGCTTGATTTCTAGTGCCAGCGCAGTAGCTTCTGCTGCAACACTGGCTTCTCACGGTATAGTTGGGGTAAAAGTGGCAGGGACTGGTGCTGTGCTTGCTTCTGTTGCTAGTACACTGGTGAACCTGCCGTTAGTGGCGAGAATCTCTCGTGCGCCCCAACTTACTATTCGATTGACTGTTGCCCTAGGATTAGTTGTGACACTAGGCTTAGTCGGCACTATTTTTCCCTTATAAGGGAAAGGAAAATACACCAAATGCCCAAAAATGGCTAAAACTCAGATAGATAAATAAACCAAACCTAACGAGATCAAACTTTCTGTGTATATACTCTCTAGTAGGTCATAATTGTCGATTACCGGATAATATTGTCTGAGAAGCCCATCATACGTAACACAGAAATTGGGGGGACAATAGAACGACCACGAGTATCCAAACGCCAAAAAGTGATTCTCGTGTGCGACAATCTTAACACCCATCAACCGGCAGCGCACTATGCAGTACCCAAAATGCCACAGGGGAGTGTTATTATCTTCTG